>DASRJW010000157.1 GCA_035649275.1 Candidatus Krumholzibacteriia bacterium | reverse complement strand
CGCCCGGGAACATCGGCTTCGTCTTCCTCGGCGCCGAGGGCGGGGGAGCACCGGCGCCAGCGCTTCGCCTGCGCAACTTTCGGATGTTCTCCGGCCACGACGCGTACTCCCAGGGGGGAGAACCCACGAACGACGCCGAGCGCTATGCCTGCTTGAACGGCACTTCACCGGCATCGCTGCCCCCGCCTGGTGCAACGCCACGATCGCCCGTCCTATCCGCATTCGACGCTGACTATCGCATCCTCGTTTCCATCGGCCCCTTCCCGGCGCTAGCGCCAGGCGAATCGCTGCACGTGGCGATGGCGATGGTTCTCGGCTCCACCCAACAGGCGATGCTCCAGAACGCTGCCCGCGCCAAGATCCTGTACGATGGCGTCACCGCCGACTGCGATGGCAACCCGAACACGCCAGAAGAGTGCGTGGTGCACTGGACCACGCCGCTCACGGTGCCGGTCCTCGTGTCGGAGATCGAGGCGCTGCGGACTCCGACGGGGGCGCGGCTCTCCTGGCGACTGGCGGAGGAGGCGCGACGCGCCCTCCGTGGGCTGTACGTGCAGCGCGCCCCTTCCGCCTCGGGCCCCTTCGCGCGGCGCCCGTCCGGTCTCCTGGAGCCGGCGACGACGACCTTCGACGACAGCGATCTCCCGCCCACCGCGTGGTACCGGCTCGAGCTCGAGCACCTCGACGGCACGTCGCTGGTGACCCGCTCGGTGCGCCTCGACGGCGAAGCGACAGCGGCATTCTCTCTCGACGTCGAAGCGTCGGAGGCGGCGCGGGTTCGCGTCCGCTACGTCCTCGCCCAGAGCGCCGAGACGCGCCTCACCATCCACGACGTGAGCGGGCGGCTGCTCACCACGCTCCGGAGCAGCTCCCTGCCGGCCGGCACCTACAGCGAGGAATGGAACGGTACGACCAACGCAGGCCGAAGGGTGCCGCGGGGCGTCTACGTCGTCCGTCTCGAGGCGGGCGGCAGGGTGCTGACCCGCAAACTCCTGATTCCGACTCGCGTCGCGCCTTGAACGTCGCGGCACACGAATCCTTCCCTACCTTCTGCCAAGGAGCTCTGGCGGCGTAAGATCAAATCTGGATTCCCTGCACGATGATTGTCCGTAGCCGCAGTGCTCTCGGCAAAGTCGACGACTCAGTGCGGCATCGCGTCGAGCAACTTGCGGGCGCGGTCGGCGTGCTCGGAGTCCGGGTAGTCCTTCAGGAGCTCCTCGAGGCAGGCTCTGCCCTTGGCGTAGTCCCGCTGCGCGTTGAGCGGTGCACCGTACATCTCGCCCAGCGTGAGGAGGATCTCCTGCCGTAGCTTGGCATCCAGGTCGTGACGCGCGTGGAGCGGCTCGAGCAAGGAGATGGCTCCAGGGTAGTCGCCGCTCCGGGCCAGGGTCCGGGCGTTCTCCAGCTGGGCCGTTTCCTTGCCGACGATCGTCGTTTGCACGGAGTAATTGTCGCCCGGGCGGCCCTCCTTGTCGAAGTCGCTCATCTGCGTCTGTGAATGAACTCCGCAGCCCGTGCTCACCACCAGGAACAAGGCCGTGGCCACGCCGTACCACTGCTTCATGACTTGCCGCCATCCCGTCCGACATGCTATCGACACCCGCATGGCTTCCTCACTCACAGCGCCGCCGCCGACCGTTATGGGGCCACGGCTTTCGACCCGGAAGAGCCAGGGGAGATCCTAGCATGCGCCTCGGTCGCGTCCACATTCCACCCCTCATGATCCTGCTCGTCTTCCTGCCCATCGCCGCGGTGCTCGAGTTCTCCCACGCCAACGCACCCCTCGTCTTCGCTACCTCGGCGCTCGCCATCGTGCCCCTCGCGGGCCTCATGGGGCGGGCCACGGAAGCTCTGTCCGAGCGCCTGGGACCCGGGCTCGGTGGTTTGCTCAACGCCTCCTTCGGCAACGCCGCCGAGCTCATCATCGCCCTCGTCGCACTGCAGCGCGGCCTCCCCGGGGTGGTGAAGGCTTCCATCACCGGCTCCATCATCGGCAACATCCTTCTCGTTCTGGGGCTCGCGATCCTGGCCGGTGGGTTCCGCTACGACCGGCTGCGCTTCAACGCCACGGCGGCGGGCACGGGCGGGACGCTGCTCGCCCTCTCCGCCATCGGTCTCGTGGTGCCGGCGATCTTCCACCGGCTCGTGGCCGGCCAAGGCGAGGCCCACGAGAAGGAGCTCTCGCTCGAGATCGCGATCGTTCTCTTCGTCACCTATCTGTTGAGCCTCGTGTTCTCGCTGCGCACCCACAAACATCTCTACGCTGGCCAACCCGGGCCCGCAGGCGAGTCGTTGGGTACAGTGGAGTCGCTTTCACGGACCGACCATGGCGCGGCAGCGCATGGCGAGGGCCATGGGCCCGGCTGGAGCCGCGGGCGCGCCATCGTCGTCCTCCTGGTGGCCGCAGGGCTCATCGGCCTCGTGTCGGAATGGCTGGTGCAGGCAGTGGAAGCCACCGCCGAAGCCTTCGGCATGACCGAGGTCTTCGTCGGCGTCATCCTCGTCGCTATCGTCGGCAACGCCGCCGAGCACAGCACCGCGGTGCTCGTGGCGCGGAAGAACCAGATGGATCTCGCCATGCACATCGCCGTGGGCTCGAGCATCCAGATCGCGCTCTTCGTGGCCCCGGTCCTCGTGTTCGTGAGTTACGCCTTCGGGCAGCCCCTGGATCTGCTCTTCACCGACTTCGAGGTGCTCGCCGTGGTGGCATCGGTGGCGGTGTTGAACCTGGTGGCCCTGGACGGTGAGGCGAACTGGCTCGAGGGCGTG
>DASRJW010000156.1 GCA_035649275.1 Candidatus Krumholzibacteriia bacterium | reverse complement strand
AGTCGCTGCGCGTGCGCGGCGTCGTGATCGGCGTGCGCTCGGCGCTCTGAGGGGCAGCTCCGCGGCGCGCGTGGCTCTGACGCAGCCCCGCGGCAACGGGCTCCGTCCAGGGAGAGTGGACATGGCGGCGCTCCTGGCCGGGGCGGACAAACCGCGTCACGTGCTGCACGTGAACACGGACGACTTCTTCGCCTCCCTGGCGCGGCAGCGCGACACCTCGCTGCGCCATCGTCCGGTCATCGTCGGCAACATCCTGAACCGCGGCAGCGTCGTCTCCGCTTCCTACGAGGCACGCGCCGCGGGCGTGCATCCCGGGCTCACGATGCAGCAGGCGGCGCGGCGCGCTCCCGGCGCGGTGCTCGTGCAGGTGGACTGGGCGTACGCACGCCGGGCCTCGCGAGAGCTGCTGGCGGTGCTGGAGAGCTACTCGCCGCGCGTCGAGGCCACCGCCATGGACGAAGCGTTCGTGGACTACACGGGCTGCGAGAGTTTGCTGGGGGAGCCGCTCGACGCCGGCCGCCGGTTGCAACGCGATGTCCGCGCTCGGATCGGCCTGGATGTGTCCATCGGCGTCGCGGGCAACAAGCTCGTCAGCCGCTTCGCCTCCTCGGCGGCGAAGCGGCACAGCCTTCTCGACGTTCTTCCGGGTTACGAGGAGAGCTTCCTCGCCCCCCAGCCCATCGAGCGCCTGCCCGGCGTGGGGGAAGCTTGTGGCCACCGGCTCCGCGACATGGGCGTGCCGACGGTAGGGGACCTGGCGCGCTTCCCGGCGGTGGTGCTGGAGGCGGTGTTCGGCGCCGCGGGCCGGCGTCTCGCCGAAGCAGCCCGAGGCATCGACCGTTCCCCCGTGCTGCCGGTGCGCCGACAGCCGGCGCTCGAGCAAGGGGAGACGTTCGAGCCGGACTTGCTGCGCTGGGATGATCTGCAGGCGAAGCTGGACGGGTTGTGTGCGCGCCTCGGTGCCGATCTCCGCCTGCGCTGCTGGACGACGCGACGGCTCTCGGTGGAACTCGAACATTCCGATCGCGTCAGCGTCCGCCGCCAGGCAACCCTCGCGGCGACCCATCTCGATGCCCGGCTCTTCGCCGCGGCGCGGCCAGCCCTCGCTTCCGCCTACGTGCGCCGCGTGCGCGTCCGCCGGCTGACGCTCAGGGCCACTGCCCTCGCGCCGGAGTCGCTGCAGCTCGACCTCTTCCAGCCCGATGGGGAGGCGAGGCTGCGCCGGCTGCAGCGGGCCACCGACCGCGTGCGCGCTCGTTATGGCGACGCCGTCGTGCGCGGGAGCGCGCTGCTGGTGCCGCGCGCGGCCGACGACGTTGCCGCCGGCGCTCCCGTCGGCTAGCTTCGACACATGGTGTTTGCAGCGAGCTGCGATCGCGTTCCCCGCCGCCGGCGCTCGAGCGCGAGGCCACGGCGGTGCACCGGTGTCCTGGTGCTCCGAGTCCTGGCGCTGCCAGGGGCGGTCGTCGTCTTGCAACACTCGGTGCTGGCGGAAACTCCCGCTGCTGCCGCGACTCCGCCGCCGGCGTCGCAGCCGGGCATCGTCCTCTACGAGACGCACACGCAGAGTCAGGTGGCGGAGGTGGACACGATCGTGACCTATGTCACGGCGCGTCGCGTCCGCGTTTCCCATCCGAGCGGTCACACCATTCTCGATCTGGTGCGGGATCGCATCGTGCTCCTGAATCCCGCCGAGAAGACCTACAAGGAAATGCCGCTCCAGGAGTGGGAGGCTCGCGTGGACTCTGCCGTCGGCGGAACCGGGAGCGGAGAGAGTGGGGAGTCCTTCGAAAAGGTGGAAGGCGAGACGTCGATCGCCGGCAATGCGTGCGACCGCTACCACTACTACGGCAAGCGGACGATCCTCGGCGCGGAGGAGCTGGTGGAGCAGCAGATCTGGATCGCCCGGAACCTGGAAGTGCCTGCGGCAGGCTACGAAGCCTACCGGCGGGCGCTGGAAAGCATCGAGAGCATCGGCTCCGGGAGGCTCCGGCGGCGCCCCGAGGGCATCGTCCTCGGGGTGGAGACGCGGGTGCAGCGCGCCGGCGATCGGCGCAGTGCGGTGACCGAAATCGAGAGCAACACCGTCTTCCGCGTCGAGAAGAAGGATCTCCCGGACGCCTTGTTCACGGTTCCAACCGGCTTCGTGCGCGCCGATTCCGCCACGACCGGCGCCGACACCGGGGCCGCACCGCGCGGCGCCCGCTGAATCCGCCGCGAGCGTGGAACTCCCTGGGGCGGGCACCGATCTTTACTAGACGGAAGGAGGCGGCTTCTTGGAGTCGAGGCGGAACGAGCGCGGCGGGCAGGGTGCAACACGGCGATCTCGGAGCGCCGACCCGGTGAAGCCGGGAATGGTGCACTTCGGGGCGGTGGAGCCCCGAACGCGGGGCCCCGTCTTCTGCCCGCACTTCGGGCCGTGTGGCGGTTGCAGCGAGCTGGACCTGCACTACACCGCCGAGCTGGAGCGGAAGGAGGCCGCGTTCCGCTCCCTGGTGGCGGCAACGCCGGCGCTTCGTGGCGCCGAGGTCCTTCCCATCCTCGGAGCGCGGCAGCCGCTTTTCTGGCGCACCTCCCTCAAGCTGCCTTTCGCTCGGCGGGGGCGGCGTTGTGTCTGCGGTTTCTTCGAACCCGGCAGCCATCGCATCGTCGACCTCCAGACCTGCGCGGTGCAGCACCCCCTCCTGCTGGAACTGGCTCTCGAGACGCGGGCTCTCGTCCAGCGCTTGCGCGTCCCCGTGTACGACGAGATCGCGCACCGTGGTGTGCTCCGCCATCTCGTGGCCCGGGTCGGCATGGGAACGGAGGAGCTTCTCGCTGGTCTCGTGGTGCGGGAAGAAGGTCACCCTGCGGTGGCCCGCCTCGCCCAGGGTCTGTGGGAGCGCTTCGCCAACCGGGGTCTCGTGGGCGTGGTCGAGAGCCTCAATCCGGAACGCACGAACGTCATTCTCGGCGGCCGGGTGCGCCGACTCGCCGGGCGCGAGTGGCTCGAAGAGCATGGCGATGGGCTCGCCTTCCGCACCTCCCTCGCCACCTTCGTGCAGGTGAACAACGCGCAGGCCGAGGTGCTCTACGGCGAAATCGGCAGGTTCCTGGGGGAGGTGAAGGGGAAACGCATCGCTGACCTCTACTCCGGGTTCGGGCCGATCGGCTTGCGGCTGGCGCGACGGGGGGCGAAGGTCCTGGCGGTGGAGCGCAACGACGCGGCGGTGCGCGAGGGAGTCGAGGCGGCGCGACGGAATGGACTCGAGAAGAACCTCCGCTTCGTCGGTGGCGCCGTCGAGACCGTGCTCCCTCGGCTCGGGTTGACCGCGAGCAAGGGACCGGCACGCAACGAGTCTGGCCGTGGCGTCCGGTCCCAACCTGGAGGCATCGGACCGTCTGCTCGCGATCTAGATGTGGTCGTCGTCGACCCGCCGCGGCGCGGCCTCACCCCTGGTCTCATCGAACAGTTCGGCGCCCTGCGCTTCCCGACGCTGCTCTACGTCTCCTGCAATCCGAAGTCGCTCGTCCGCGACCTGGAGCTGCTGTCCGCGCGTTTCGAGCTGCGGTGCTTGCGCCTCGTCGATCTCTTCCCGCGCACCACCCACGTCGAAGCCCTCGCCCTGCTCGAGCGGCGGGCGGAGCCGGAGTGACGCGCACGTTGCGACCCCTGACCTCGCAAAGAAATGCCGGAGCCCGAAGACCCCGGCATGGTGTGGCTCCGCTGATCTGATCAACCGAGACGCCGCCGCCTCTCAATCCCGGTAGTAGGTCTTGACCCTCCCCCAGGTCTCCTGACCCACGGGCACCGTGCAGGGATTGGCTGCGTTCGGTGTCGGGGCCTGCAGCGTGTACGCCGTGGTGTTGCGGGCGCCGCCGGCACCGTCAGGGCAGCGCGACATGGAAACGGCGGTGCCCGTGCCGCTGCCGTTCTCGTCCACTTGCGGCTGGCTGGCGTTCAGCAACGCGAGCAGTCCCGCGTCGTCGGCATCGCTGGTGTCGTACACCAGGGCATCCCGGAGGTTGGTGAGCGTGATCGCCGTGCCGTTGGGGAAGTTGCTTCCGTTCGCCGCGTAGAGGGCCACGGCGTCGGCGCCGTTCTGCAGGGTGTTGTTGCTGAAGGTCATGTCGACACCTGGGACACCCGAGTTCCCCAGGACGAAGAAGCCGTTGGCGTCGAGGGAGAAACCGTCGAGATCGAAGGCAGCGTACGACAGGTCGCTAGAACCGTCGAAGAAGACGATCACCAAACCGGTCAACGACGTGCCGGGCGTCCCGAACAGCTCGACGAACTCACCGGCGTCGTTGCCCGCTTGGTCCGAATCGACCTCGTTGATGAGCTGGGCGTTCGCGCCAAAGGCCAGGGCGAGAACGAGGGCGGCAGCCCATACCCCGCGCTTCATCACGGCAGCAGTTGCGATGCGCATGCTGTGTCTCCTGTTGCTGTTGGGCCCAATGGATACGATGCAGAAGTTCCCCCCCGGGGGAGGTGTCCGCGCGAACCGTGACTGGATCCGTGGCGAAAGTATACCCAGGTGTGCGCTGCGGGCGCCAGGCGCCATCGGCGGCGGTCTCGCGGTGAGGGGGCAAATCCCCCAACTTGCACGGTCTGGTAGGGGCCTCGGGGTCAGCTCCGACCCGGGGACCGGAGACGCCCCGAGCTTCGAAGCCGGCCTCTCTTCGGAACTGCCCCGTGCCTCATTCGATGAGGATCTCGTCGATGAAGATGAAGGCGCCGCTGCCATGGCCGGGATGCCAGGCGGGGATCGTACCGTAGTTGCGGGCCACGATCTTGATGTAGCGCGCCGACACTCCGTCGAGCTCCGCCGTCAGGTCTTCCTGGACGATGCGGTACTCCTTGTCCGGGACCTCGTGCTTCAAGCGGGCCACCTGGCGGAAGCGCCGCCCATCGCTCGACACCGAGATCACCACCTCCGCCGGCATCCAGATCCACGACCCCACGTCCTGGAGGAAGCTGGCTCCAGCCCGCCGAAGTCGCTGCGTCGTCCCCAGGTCCACGATCGCACTGCAGTCCACGCCCTGGTAGCCCTGCCAGCCGCCGAGTCGCCAGTTCGAGGCACCGCGGAGACCATCCACGAGCGCCGACGCGCCGCCGGCGGTGTACTGCGGGTTCGGCGAGGTCTCCAGGCGCACTTCCCAGCGATGCGGCAGTCGATGGAAGACGGCTTCGACCACGGGACTGTGCCGAGCGCCACTTTCCGCCAGCAGTCGGAGTCGCGTGCTCTGGCGCAGCACGAAAGGCTTCCGGGTGCGCGTCCACCCGCTGGAGGCGGGTGTCGCCACTGGGGTAGAAAACGGATCCTCGCGCGCGCAGAGGAGCGTGGCACTCGGGTCGGCGCAGCCGAGGGCGACGACGAGGCTGTCGGCGAAGACATCAGACGTGGCGCGCACGAACGGCGCGGGGAGAGGAATGTCCTTCTCCTTGGGCTTTTCGTGCGCACCGGGCCGCGCCGCAGGAGGACGGCCCCAATCCGAACCGGGCGCGGGCTCGAGCTCGAGCACGAGCTCCTTCCCCCGCCGGATCTCCTGGTGGCGGAGGAAGGAGCGCTCGAGGCGTTTGCCGTCCAAGCGGGCGCTGCGTATGTACGGCCGCTGCGTCGCGCCGCGGGCAAGGATCCGGAAGGTGCGATCGTCGTCCAGGTGCAGGGTGACCACGTCGAACAGCGGGGCGCCGACGAGGTATTCGTTCGCGCCCGGACAGACGGGGTACAGGCCGATGGCGGCGAGCACGTACCAGCTCGAGAGCTGACCGCAATCTTCGTTGCCACAGAGCCCCGCGGGACCGATGCCGTAGAGGCTGCTCAGGATTTGCCGCACGCGCTCGGCGCTTTTGTCCGGCCGTCCGGCGTAATGATAGAGCCAGGCGACATGATGGCTCGGCTCGTTGCCGTGGGCGTACTGTCCGATGCGTCCAGTGATGTCGGCCTGCTCGCGTCCGGTGGTGTGGCTCTCGGCCTGGAAGAGGGAATCGAGCTTGGCCACGAAGGCGTTTTCGCCTCCCATGGCGGCCATGAGGCCGGGTACGTCGTGAGGGACGAAGAAGGTGTACTGCCAGGCGTTCGCTTCGGTGTAGTTGAGGTCCACGCGCCGGGGGTCGAAGGGGGAGAGCCAGCGCTGGTTGCGGCGCGGGCGTAAGAAGCGCGTTTCCGGATCGAAGAGGTGCCGCCAGCCCTGGCTACGCCACTCGAATTCCCGGGCCACATCGTCGCGGCCGAGGCCGGCGGCCATCTGGGCGATGCACCAATCGTCGTAGGCGTACTCCAGGGTTTTCGACACCGATTCGGGTTCGTCCTCGCCACCGATGAAGCCCTGGCGCTTGTATGCGTCGAGACCGAAGTGGTCGAGGTTGGCGGTGTGGACCATGGCGTCGAGCGCACGCTCGGCGTCGAAGCCGCCGATGCCCTTGCTCCAGGCATCGGCGATCACCGACACCGAGTGGTACCCGATCATGCAGTCCGTTTCGTTGCCCGCCAGCTCCCACACCGGAAGGCGGCCTCCTTGCTCGGCCTGCGCCAGGAAGGTGGCAACGAACTCGCCGGCTCGCTCCGGCTCGATCAGCGTGTAGAGCGGGTGCGCAGCGCGGAAGGTGTCCCAGAGCGAGAACACCGTGTACTGGCGGCGATCCTCGGCGGTGTGGATGGCCCCATCCATGCCGCGGTAGCGGCCGTCCACGTCGGAGAAGAGATTGGGCGCCAGCAGGCTGTGGTACAGCGCTGTGTAGAAGACGACCCGTTGCTCCTCCGTGCCGCCCGTGGTTTCGATGCGACCGAGCGCCTCGTCCCAGCGCAGGCGCGCGGCGTAGCGCACCGCCTCGAAGTTCCAGCCAGGAAGTTCGGTTTCGAGGTTGCGGCGAGCGCCGTCGATGTCCACGGCGGAGATGCCGACCTTCACCAGGAGCTCGCCGCCTTCTGCACCGAAGGCGAAAATGCCCTTGACGCTCTTGCCCTGCAGCTCGTTCATCTCGAGGCTGGGTTGGTCGTCCGTGGCGAGGGTGGCGCGGCTGAAAGGTCGCGAGAACCGGGCGGCGAAGTAGACCACCTGATCGCGCGCCCAAGCGCTCGAGCGCCGCCAGCCCTCGATGCCGCTCGGGCTCACGATGCGCAGTCCCGCGTCGAGCACCGAGTCCCGGTGGGCGAGGTCGACGAGCACGTGAGCGGGTTCGCCGGCGGGGAAGCGGTAGCGATGGAAACCGGCGCGTTCGGTCACCGTGAGCTCCACCTGGATCTTCGTGTCGGTGAGTTCGACGGCGTACCAGCCCGGTTCGGCGCGTTCGCTCGACTTGTCGAACGAGGAGCCGTAGCCCGTGCCGGGGGGGCCACCTGCACCGTTCTTCCAGCGCGGCTTTCCCGTCCGTGGCATGAACAGGATATCGCCGTAGTCGGGGATCCCGGTGCCGCTCAGGTGGGTGTGGGAGAAGCCGTAGATGACGCTGTCGCTGAAGTGATAACCGGAGCACCCATCCCAACCACTCAAACGCGTATCCGGACTCAGCTGCACCATACCGAAGGGAAGCGTTGCTCCGGGATAGGTGTGGCCGTGTTCGCCCGTGCCGATGAAGGGATCGACGTAGCGAGCCCAATCGGCCGGCGGCGCCGTGGCCGTCGCTGCCGCCGTCGACACCTGCGGCACAAGAGCGTGCCAAGCGAAGCAGCCGAGCATGGCGAGACGGATGGCGGGCGTCATCTAGTGCTGCACCTCGACGATTCGGTTCGTTCACCGGGCAGTATCGTACAGGAGGAGGGCGATGGCCGGCGCGAGCGCGGCATCGGGACCGCCGGCGCGTGCTATAGTGAGGACACGAAGCTGCGAGAAGGATGGAGCGCCGGCAGCACGGCGCCCGGTTCGTCGCCACGTCGCCTCGAGGTTGCTCCGTGTCGAAGCTCGCCGACTCACTCTTCGTACTCTGCATCGCCGCCGCATTCACGGCGGGGGCAGCGGCTGAACCGAAGCCACCCGTCAACGTTCCCCCGAAGCCGCCGACGATCGACCGCGCCGCGCTGGCGGCGCAGGTGCGTTCCGAGCTCCTCTTCTCCTGGCATGCCTACGAGCAATACGCCTGGGGACACGACGAGCTCCGTCCCCTGAGCAAGAACGGCCGCGACTGGTACGGCGCATCGCTGTACATGACGCCGGTGGACGCCCTGGATGCGTTGCTCCTGCTCGGGTGCACGGCGGAGGCGGAAAAGGCGAAGAACCTGATCGTGGAGAAGCTCTCCTTCGACAAGGACATCGTGGTCAAGAACTTCGAGATCACCATCCGTCTCCTGGGCGGCCTGCTCTCGAGTTACCAGCTGAGCGGCGACAAGCGCCTGCTCGCGCTCGCCGAGGATCTGGGGACGCGGCTCCTACCGGTCTTCGAGTCGCCCACCGGCATGCCCTACATGTTCGTCAACCTGCGGACGGGCGCGGTGTCGGGGCCGCGCAGCAATCCGGCTGAGATCGGCACGCTCCTCCTCGAGTTCGGCACCTTGAGCAAGCTCACGAAGAAGCCGGTCTTCTACGACAAAGCCAAACGCGCCCTCGTCCAGCTGTACGAGCGCCGGTCGAAGCTCGGTCTCGTGGGCGAGGAGATCGATGTCGAAACCGGCGCCTGGACCAGCCGGGCGAGCCACGTGGGCGGTGGCATCGACTCCTACTACGAGTACCTCCTCAAGTGCTCGCTCCTCTTCGGCGACACGGATTGCGAAAGGATGTGGCAGGCGAGCCGCCGCGCCCTCGACGAGGTTCTGGCCGACGAGGTCAAGGGCCAGCTCTGGTACGGACAAGCGGACATGGAGACAGGTGAGCGCACGGCGACGGAGTTCGGGGCATTGCACGCTTTCTTCCCCGCCGTGCTGGCGCTGGCGGGCGACCTCGACCGGGCCCGGCGCCTGCAGACCTCGTGCTCCGCGATGTGGGGCCTGCACGGCATCGAGCCTGAAGTCCTCGACTATCGTGCCATGCGCGTGGTGCACGCCGGTTATCCCCTACGCCCGGAGATCATGGAATCGGCGTTCACCCTCTACCGCGCGACGCAGGATCCCTCCTATCTCGAGATGGGCCGCGACTTCTTCTCCGGTCTCACCATCCATTGTCGCACCGAAGCTGGCTACACGACTTTGAAGGACGTGGTCACCAAGGAGAAGGGTGATCTGATGCCGAGCTACTTCCTGGCAGAGACACTCAAGTATCTCTACCTTCTCTTCACCCCGGAACCAGTGCCGGCGCTCGAGGGCGCCGTCTTCAACACCGAAGCACACCCGCTACGACGTACGTGGTAGAGGGTTCTCGAGGAGGCGAGCGCGATGAGGCAGCGCATGGCGACATGGATCGCGGCGGGGCTCGTCCTCGCCAGCATGATGACGGCGGCGGCGGCGCCGAAGCGTCCGATGACCGCAGAGGATCTCTGGGCCGTGCAGCGCGTCGGGGGGCCGGCTCCGTCTCCCGACGGCCGCTGGCTGGCTTTCACCGTCACCACCTATGTGGTCGCGGACAACAAAGGACAGGGCGATCTCTGGGTGGTGGACGCCGCCGGGAAGACACCGCCGCGCCGGCTCACCACGAACGAGGGTCCCGACTCGAGCCCGCGCTGGAGTCCCGACGGCAGGCAGCTGGCATACGTCTCCAAGCGCGGGGACGATCCGGCGCAGCTCTACCTGCTTTCCTTCGATGGCGGCGAGCCGGAGCGTGTCACGCAGCTCCCGGTGGCGGTGTCGGATCCACGCTGGTTCCCCGACGGCAAGAGCATCGCCTTCCTCGCCTCCACTTGGCCGGATCTGAACGACGACTTCCCGGCGGTGAAGAAACGCTTGGAAGAGCAGAAGCAGGACAAGACGAAAGCGCAGCGCAGCGAGAACCGGTTGTGGCGCTACTGGGACCACCCGCTCACCGACGGGATGGTGCCCCATCTCTTCCGCCTCGACCTGGCGACGCGCAAGTGCACCGATCTCCTTCCCGGCTCCAACCGCTACATGGATCTCATGGATCCGGGCGGCACCTGGGACATCGCCCCGGACGGGAGCGAGATCGCCTTCAGCGCCAACATCACGGAACCGCCCTATCGCTCCCTCGACAGCGACGTCCTCGTCATCCCGGCGACGGGAGGCACGCCGCGACGTCTCACGGCGGACAATCCTGCCGATGATGCGCGGCCGCGCTACACGTCCGATGGCCGCTACATCGTCTTCGGCCGCAACCGCCGCCCCGAGATCGACCCGGACTTCCAGCGCCTGGCGCGCTACGACCGCAAGAGCGGCAAGATCGTCGAGCTCGCCCCGAACTGGGATGGTCAGGCGAGCGGCTGGGTCTGCTCTGCCGACAGCAAGACCTTGTTCTTCCATGCCGTGGAGCGCGGCCGCTCGCATCTCTACTCCCTGGGAATCGACGGCGGCATGCCGAAGCTCCTCGTCCGCGGTGGCAACACGGGGAACGTGGCTTTGGGGGCGAAGGGCGAGCTCTTCTACACCAAGGACAGCATCACCGAGCCGGCGGATCTGTGGACGGCGCGACGGGATGGCGGCGCTGCCCGGCAGCTCACGCACTTCAACTCCGATTGGCTCGCCCAGCTCGACCTCGGCAGCGTGCGTGACGTGACTTTCGTGGGCGCCGGCGGCGATTCTGTCCAGATGTTCGTCGTCTTGCCGCCGGGAACTGCGGCGGGACAGAAGGTGCCACTCTTGCAGGTTCTCCACGGCGGCCCCCACGGGGCCTGGATCGACCAGTTCCACTACCGCTGGAACGGTGCCTTGCTCGCCTCGCGGGGATTCGCTGTCGCCCTGGTCAACTTCCACGGCTCGACCGGGGCCGGACAAGCCTTCTGCGAATCCATCCTCGGCGCCCACGGCGACAAGCCGTTCACCGACGTCATGAAGGCGACCGACTGGTTGATCGAAGCTGGGATCGTGGACTCGACGCGC
>DASRJW010000155.1 GCA_035649275.1 Candidatus Krumholzibacteriia bacterium | reverse complement strand
ACGGCCGGGCACACCGTGCTCCTCTACCGGCAGCGCTTCCTGTTCTCCGGCGACCACCTGTGGTGGTCCCCCACGCGGCAGCGTCTCGTCGCCTCGCGCAGCGTCGCCTGGTATTCCTGGCCCGAACAATTGCGGTCGGTGGCGAAGCTCGTCGATCACCCCTGCGAGTGGTTGCTTCCAGGGCACGGCCGGCGCTTCCACGGCCCTGCCGCCATCATCGCCGCGCAGCTGCGCGACATCGTGGCGCGGGGCTGAGACTCGGGCACGAGAGTCCAACGAGAGAGACAACCCTCGGCGTGAGAGTAACGAGGGGCGAGGCCTCGGCGGGACTCACACGAGATACACGACCTCGGCAGGAGCAAGGGTGAGAACGGCGCCGGCAGTCTCATCGCCAGCCGCCATCGCGGCCTTGCTTTCCCCCACACTCGGACTGGCCTCGTCGCGACAGACGCGAAGCACCCGGCGCCCGCGTGCCGCCTGCGGCAAGGCGAGAGTCTGCGACGACCGCCAGTCTTTGTTGAGGGCGATGAAGGCGTTCGTAGCCGCGCGTCGCGGCGTCACGGGCACCTCTCGGTGTTCCATCACCACATCTCGGCGCTCCGTCACCGCATCTCGCCGCTCCGTCATTGCACTTCGTCGCTCCGGGTTCGTACCTCGCTCCAGAAGGAGGGTAGCGCCATCGAGAGGAGTGCAGGCCTCCACCTCCTCGCCGAGGAAAGCCTCGGTGCTCCAGCAAACCTCGTGCACACGGCGGATGAAGTCGCGGAGATCCACCTGGGGCTTCTCCCACTTCTCCGGTCGCGTCTCGACCACGTCGAGCCGCCGCGCGAAACCGTACTCGAAGCCGATGGGCGCGAGCACGCCGCTCGCGAAGGCCGCGGCAAAGGCGTAACGCTGGCGCTGCACCGCGGCGTTGCCTCCGGTTTCCACCCACAGGCGCGGCGTGTCGTGCGACTCCGGGAAGGACACCGAGCGTAAGAAAGCGCCGTGGTCGCGTTGCTGCTGCAGAGCCCAGCCCCGGTCGAAGGCCCAGTACTTCGAGCTGTTGAAGTGGTACTCGAGCCCCGAGTCACGCAACGCCGCCACTTCCTCGAGTCGGGCGCCGAGCGTCTCGGCGAGGAAGAGCACGCCGGGAAAGCGGCGGCGCGCCGCTTGCAGCAAGCGCGCCCAGGTCGTGCCCGGCACCTTGTAAGCTGCGTCGCAGCGAAAACCCTCGAAGCCGAGCGCGAGAGCGCTTTCCACTTGCTGCACACAATAGTCGAGCAATCCCGCGCTCCTGTGATCGAGCTCCGCCAGATCGCCCCAGACGGTGACGCGACGCGCGTCGGCGGGATCGATGGCCGACGGGCTCTCGACCCGGCCTTGGGCGTCGCGGCGGTACCAGTCCGGATGCTCGCGGACGAGGAAGGCATCCCGCGCCGTGTGGTTGAGGACGAGATCCAGCATCGGCCGGATGCCGAGGGCGCGGATGGCAGCGAGGGTGCGGGCGAGAAGCTCCATCCCGCCGTCGCCGCGCAGCTTGTCTTCGTAGTGACGGTCGGGATGTCCCTCGGGGAGAAGTAGCGGATCGACGCGGCGAGGATCCTTGATGGCGTAGCAGCTGCCGGAGAAGCCGGGATAGTGAATGGGGTTGAGGAGTAGCCAGTCGAAACCCATGTCTTTGGCCCGGCGGGCGTGCTCGAGCCAGAGCGGCATGGGACCGACGAGACGCGGGAAGAGGTTGTAGATCCGCGGCGGCGGGCTCTCCACGTTGCCTCCCGCAGGGGGTACACGGCCCTTCGTCAGGTCGTGGCACTATCCCCTCGCCATGCAGCCCAGGTCAAGATCCCGGGCGCGAGCCGGCGAGCGGCATGCGGAGGGCGAAGCAGAGCGTCACGTGCGCGGGCGTCTCGTTCTCGAAGTGGAACTGCGAGTAGCGCAGACCTACGGCCCAGCGCGTGGTGCGGTAGAGGTCGCGGGCGAACTCCAGCCCCGCCGTCCACACCAGCCCGTCTTCCGTCCCGTCGCCGAGGAGCGCCTGCGCACCTTGGCCCTCGCCGAACGTGCCCGCGATCGACTGGTGTCCCCAACCGGCGCTCGCGGCGACCGCGAGGCCTTCGTGCTTGGCGCTGACGCGCTCCCAGACCCGATAGCGCAGCAAGAGTGCCAGGGTCGAGAAGCGGCGTTCGCCGCCCAAGTTGCCCAGACCCTCGTAGCCTTGGAAAGAGAACTGGGCGAACTCCCCCTGCAGCATGATGTCCGTGCGGCTCGTGCTGAGCCCGAGGCCACCGCCGATCCCGTAGCCCCCGCCCCAGCCGGCGCTGAAGAACTCCGGGCGCACCGGCCCGCCGATGCTGCCGAAGCCTTCGAGGGCGAAGGTGCCCGCCATGGCGCCAGCCGGCGTGGCGGCGAGAGCGGCGACGAAGGCGACCAGGAGTCGGCTTCGCGCCGAGCGCAACGGATGCGGCACGTTCATTCGATGGGGCGCGCGTAGACGCCGTGATCCACGTCGCTGCCGTCGGGCATGGAATGCGTCCGGCTCTCGAGGGCCTCCGCCGCAGCGGCCTCGACCTCGGCTGCGGCAGCCTGCGCCACGTGCTCGAGGACGGCGCGGTTGCGCGCCGGGCGCGCTGCCGGCAGGCCTGCCAGCGCGGCGCCTTCGAGTCCTTCTTCGAGGGGTAGCGCCGAACGCTCGAGCCATGTTTCGTAGAGACCGATGGGGTCCCGTTCACCCCAGTAGCGGAAGAGCGCCGCAGGGACGAGCTGCCGGGCTTCGGCCTCGTCGTGTGTGGCGTGACCGCCCATGCGGAAAGTGTTGCTGAGGAGCAGCACGGGACCGCGGCCTTTGCGACAATCGCTCACGGCCTGCATCGTGGCCGCGTAGACGTCGAGGACATGGTTGCCTTCGCAGCGGTAACCCTTGACGCCGTAGGCGAGGTGCAGCTGCTCGAGCGGCGCTCTCGTGTGTACCTCGACACGCGTGCCGAGGGCGATCTGGTTATTCTGCACTACGACAATTAAGGGCACGCTCAGCGCCGCCGCAAGGCTCATGCCCTCGTGGAAATCGCCACAGCGGACGCTGCCGTCCCCTACCCAGGTGAGGGCGACCCGGTCCTCGCGGCGCTGCCGGAAGGCGAGGGCGATGCCAGCGCACACGGGCACGAGCGCCGCCACCATGCTGATGGGCGCCACGACGCCTAGCTCGAGGTCGCCAATGTGCAGATCCCGGCCCCTGCAGGGCTGGTCGTGCGTCCCCAGGTAGGATTTGAACACCGCCGTGAGGGGCAATCCCATCTCGCGATAGGCGCCGGCATTGCGAATCATGGGGCCGACCACGTCGCCGCCGGGCCCGCGCCGGAGTGCATGCACATTGCCCACCGTGACCGCTTCCTCGCCGGTCCCGAGCCAGGCCTTGGAGATCACGCCCTGCTTCACCCAGCGCTTGAGGGAGGTGTCGAGGAGGCGGGTGCAGACGAGGCCGGCATAGAGATCCAGGTGCCGGCGTGGCGAGAGAGCCTCGATCAGGCGCGCGCGCGCCCGGGACGCCTGCAGCGTCTCTTCCCACTCCCGGAGGACTGCGTCTCCGGGCTGCCAGGAGACGTATTCGGGCGGATCGAACGCCGAGGATCGCGTCACCACGCGTCGAGTATCGAGAAACTTCGAGCGAATGTCAAACTTTCACCCGAGCCTTTGTCTCCTCTAAGGTGTGTTCGCGACGTCGCACCTTTGCCAAAGGAGAAGGCCGTGCACAGGTTCAAGGTCTTGTTCGCCATCGGGGCTCTTGGTGCCCTGTGTGTCGCGAACTCTGCAAGCGCCGGAAGCCATCCCCATGACCGCAACGGCTTCATGATCGGATTCGGCGTCGGTGGCGGCAACGCCGGGATCGAAGACGGGGACGACCGGGAGTGGGGCGGGGTGGGAAACTTCCGCATCGGTTACGCGCTGCGGCCGGATCTCGTGTTGCACTATGAAGGCAGCGCTTGGCTGCGGACCTTCGATACCGTTTTCGGCGACTTCACCTGGACGTTTTCGACCCACACGGCCGCCATCTCGTACTTCCCGGGGAATAGCGGCGTGCTCCTGCGCGGCGGCGTCGGGTTCGGGGTCGTGAGCGTCGAGCTCGACAGCGGGAGCGCCACCACGGAGAGCGACGAGACGGGATTCGGTTTCCTCCTCGCCGCCGGCTACGAGTGGCGCCTCAGCCGCAAGTTCGCCCTCGGGCCCCACGTCGAGTTCGACTACCAAGCGTTCGGCGAGGACCTCGCGTGGTCGGATCAGCTGAGCGGCGTTCTCGACTTCAACTGGTACTGGTGAGGGGATCGAAGAGTCGCGGCGCGTCACTCGGAGTTCACGGCAGCGCCGCGCGGATGCGACCACCGCCGACGACGACGTCGCCGTCGTAGAGGACCGCTGCCTGTCCGGGCGCCACGGCGCGCTGGGGCGAGCGGAAGTGGAGGACGGCAGTGCCGACACCCAGCTCGAGCGCGGCGAGCGCCGCCGGCGCGCTCCGGTAGCGGAGCTGCACGGCGAGGTCCTCCGCCTCGAGGGAACCGCGGCACCAGAACGCCTCGAGCTCGACACCCAGGCGCCAGAGCGAATCCTCGTCGCCCACGACCACGGTCTCGGTCTCCGGCTCGAGATGGTGCACGTAGAGCGGCTTGCCGGCGGCCACCTGCAGGCCCCGCCGCTGTCCCACGGTGAACTGGCCGATGCCGTCATGCACCGCCAGCGTGTGTCCCTCGAGATCCTTGACCACTCCCGGTCGCGGCGGCCGGCGCTTCTCCAGGAACTCGCGCCGATTGCCCGTGGGCAGGAAGCAGATCTCCTGGCTCTCCGGCTTCGCGGCGACGGGCAGCGACGCCGCCTTGGCGACCTCGCGCACTTCCTCCTTGCGCCGCCCGCCGAGGGGAAAGAGCGTGCGCTCGAGGCACGCCTCGGGCACGCCGTGCAGGAAGTACGACTGATCCTTGGCGCTGTCGGCGCCGCGGCGGACGAAAGGGCGACCGCGCGCATCGCAAGCGATGCGGGCGTAATGGCCAGTGGCCACGTAGGCTGCCCCCAGCTCTCGCGCCTGCTCCAGCAGGATCGGGAAGCGCACCGACTGGTTGCAGTCCACGCAGGGGTTCGGTGTCCGCCCGGCCTCGTACTCCTCGACGAAGCGGTCCATGACCCGGGCACCGAAGGGCTTGGTGACGTCGAGGAGGAAGTGCTCGATGCCGAGCTGCTCGCAGACACGGCGCGCATCGAGCAGTTGCCCGAGGGAGCAGCAGCTCGTGTCGCCTTCGCTCTCCACCTGGGAGTAGCAGAAGTTCTTCATGGTCAAGCCGAGGACGCGGGCGCCGCGCTGCTGCAAGAGCACGGCGGCGGCGCTGCTGTCCACGCCGCCGCTCATGGCGAGGAGCACGGTCTCGCCGTGGAGGTCGCGCTCGACCCAGGGGTCGCTCAGGAAGGGCATGGCGGCTGCGCTCACTTCGACTCTAGTGGGGCACGAGGTACTGCTGCAGGAGCTTGACGTTCTCGGCGGCGTTCTTCCCCAGCTCCGAATCCGGCTCGAGTTCGCCCACCCGCGTCCAGTAGCGCACGGCCTCGCGGAAGATCCCCGCGTCGGCGAAGGCGACGCCGATGCTGTAGAGCGCGTGCGTCGCATTGGGGTTGAACCCCAGGGCCTTGCGGTAGAAGTCCATGGCCTTGGAGTGCTCACCCTGGGCGTAGTAGGAGTTGCCCATGTGGCTCCACACATCGGGGCTCTTGGGATCGATCTCGGCGGCGCGCTCCAGCGTCTCGATGGCGAGGGAATAACGCTCCTGCTCGTCGTACATCAGGGCCAGGTTCACCATGGCCTTGAAGTACTTCGGATCCAGTTCGATGGCCTTTTGGAAGGCGCCGACGGCTCCGGTCGGATCGCCGGTCTGAAAATAGGCGTTCCCCAGGTGGAAGTAGGTCTCCTTCGTCCCCTTGCCTTCGTCCACGATTCCCTTCAAATAGACCAGTTGATCGCGGGGCGTCTTCCCCTCCAGTTCCTTCTGCAGCGGCGTCTTGTCCTGGGCGCCGCTCCGGAGCGGCAGGAGCAACAGTCCCGCGAGCAACCAAGTCCAGAAGCTACGAAGAGGAACGATCCGGCGCAGGGCGAGCATGGAACCTTTCTCCTGTTCTGAGGCCCCCTCCCGGGAGCCTCCGCATGATAGCCCGAGCCAACCATTATAGTTCCAGCGCTCGATCCAGCGCCCGGCTCCGGGCCTTCCCGGGCGGCCGGGAGCGCGTGCCCGGCGAACGCAACGGCTTCCCGGGGCTGTCCTCAGCGCGCATGGGGCGCTTTGCGGAGCCAGGTCTCCTGCCCCGAAACGCTCACCACCACGCGCCAGGCGCGCTCCTCGAGACCGTTGTCCGCCAGGCTGCCGATCCAGGCGTGCTCGAGGGCAAAGTGCACGCCTCCCTTGCCGGGCGAAAGGGGCACGCCGCCGCCAAAGTGGATGGCCGTTTCCCGCACCGCCGCGCCTTCGGCGTCGAAACCCCAGGTCCAGCGCGACACCCCGGCACGGATGTAGGACCAGATGCCGACGCGATACTCGAGTCCGGCGCCGTAACGTGTTTCGGCCCGCACGCCGGAGGCCTCGTAGGTGCTGCCATCGTAGGTGGGCCAATCGCGCCAGAGGAAATCCCCGGCGACGAGCCACTCCCGCCCGAGCTTGATCGCGGCGCCGCCCTGCAGCATCTGCGGCAGGTTCACGTCGGTGTTCAGGCTCGAATGGCGGATGGGAGCTGCCGTCGAACCAGGGGTGGCGTCTTCCAAGGTCGTGCGCCGCTCGCGCTCGGCGTTGAACTCGGGGGACCAGGCGGCGCCGACACGGAGCCAGGGCCACGGCGCGGACATGACGCCGAGCCGCACCGAGGTGCCGCGCATCTCATCGCGCCGGCGAGTGGCGAGATTGAGCAGCGAATCCCCGGCGCTGATCCATTTCTCGTCCACCGTCCCGAGGAGGAAATCGACGGAGACACCGACGCGCACCCTCGAACCGATACCAGCCGCCACCACGATGGGGAGCGTGTACAGCGAGCCGTCTCGTTCGAAGCTCTGCCTGTACCCGAGCCCGTCGATGGAGCGGGGGGCGAGGCTGAAGCCACCCCGGGTGTTGCGGAAGCCCGAGAAGCCGGTGCCGAGCACGACCCGGCCGAAGAGCGGGATGGCGACGCGCACGTGCGGGAAGCGGGCGAAACCATCTTGCACTTCCTCGGTCGCGGTGCGCGCGGTGCGCGAGCCCATCACCCCCATGAACGAGAAGGTCATGTAGTGCAGGCCGCCGTACGCGGCCGGGTTGGGGGTGATCGCGGTGGTCGTGTCGTCGAGGGCCACGCCGAGGATGCCGAGCCCGCGAGCGCGGCCGTCGCCAGTCTCGTCGCTCGTGCCCAAGAACTGCAGGCCGAAGATCGATTCCGAAGCCGCGGCCGGGCGCAGCGCCCCGAGCAGGATCAGAGCAGAGGCTCCGAGCAGGAGCAGAGCCGAGGCGCCGCTCCGAAGCACTGACCACGGAGCGACCTGCACCGGGCTCCAGGCAATCCGCGGCCAGCGTCCCTTCATGGATGCCCCTCCCCGAAGTCGGCGGGCAAACCATAGATGATGCGCAAGCGCGGGCGCTGCGCCGTGTCGATCGCCGTCGGTCCCAGGAACTCGAAGTGACGCGCCCCGGTGCCTTCGTTCGAGAGTCGCAGGATCATGCCCCGGTTCTTCACCGTGCCCTCCTGCTGTTCGAAGAGATACACGGTGACTTCCATGACCACCTGGACGCCTGCGTTGGGCGTCAGCGAGACCCCCGCCACGTCGGTCTGGGACTCCGGCTGCGGCAGGGCGATGGGTCGGTTGTTCTCGCCTTCAGAAAACACGAGGGTGCTGTCGGTGAGCGCCGCGTCGGAAGGCACGATGACACCCACGTTTGGACCGACACCGAAAATGGTGTCGCCGCGCGCCGCTTGGGTGAGGATGAGATCGGCGCGATGCACGAAGGCCTCTTGGGGGATCGAGCTCCGCAAGCTGTCCAGAGCGGGGAAGGAAAAGAAGGTGTGGAAGCGCTGTGCATCGCTCACCACCCAGTTGCTGCCCGGGCTGTAGGCGGAATCGAACTCGACCACTACCAGCTGGCGCGCCGGTCCGACGGGGGAATCGCTCCCGGTGGTGGTCGGGTTCAAGGGATCCACGTAGGAACCGACGAAGCGCGGCAGCGGCACGCTGGCGGCGTTGATCTGCAGGAAGTTGACGAAGCCGGGGCCGCCTGCGGTGAACCCGAGGAAGACGAGCGCCACGTTGACGGTCAGCGGCTCGGAGCGGGCGAGCACCGAGTCGAAATCCACCAGGCTGTGGACATCCACGCGCATGGTCAGCTTGGGCTCGTCCGCCTGGAAGTCCGTGTCGGCGACGAGCGTGTCGCCCACGAAAGTCGGGAGCAACTCGGGAAGCGCGGTGAGGACGGTGGAATCGAAGACGGCGGAGGTGCTCCAACCGCGGGCTGCAAGGGCCACCTCCCGCATGCCGAGGTGCATGATGCCGGTGAACGGCGACGTCGTCACCTTGGTGAGATCGACCTCGAAGTGTCCCCTAGTGAGGCGCAACGTGTCCGCATCCTCGACGATGAAGGATGGAACGCGGAAGTCGTAGAGGATCTGCGCCGTGTAAGGCCCTTGCTTGCCGATCTGCCCTGTGGGGGATCTCCGCAGCGACACCGGCAGCGAGTAGACGGAGTCCGTCACCACGTTCGAGGTCTCGAAGACGAGCAAGGTGTCAGGAGCGGTGCGCAGGTCCTGCCCGACGCCCGTGGGCTCGTCCTCACCGCAGGCGAGGATGCAGGCAACGAAGAGCACGAGCACCGTGACGGCGCGCGCGGCGCTTCGTTCCAGGAGCAGCAGCCTGCGCATGCGTTCCTTTCTCGGGTCCGGCGCGTCCGGGCCCCGGCCAGTCAACACGGGCTCGGGGAGGGCGTCAAGGCGCGTTTCGCGCTGCGCCCGGTGGCATGTAGACGAAGCGCACGGTCACGACGAGTTCTGGATCGGGGAAGTCTTCGGGCAGGGGACGGAAAGGTGCGGCGCCCAACATGGCGGCGAGGCTCGAGCGGTGCAGCGACTCGTGGCCGTCGGTCTGCAGGATCTGGGCATCCGAGATGGTGCCGTCCTTGTGCACGGTGACGCGCACGATGGTCGAGCCGCCTTGGATGATGCCGTACTGCGTGTAGGCGACCGGCGGATTCCACGCCGCGTACAGCTTGGCGCGCATGTGCACCCAGTAGGGTTCGTAGTCCCAGGCCCGGGTGCTGAAAGCGTATTCGCCGAAGGCGAGGGCACCGACGTCTTCGAACTCGCCGGAGCGACGGGCGCCATAGCCGGGGCGCGCCGCCGCTTGCGCACGCCGGCCGGTGAGCATCTGCTCGGACGAAGAGGGCAGCGCGTCGCGCAAGCTGGCCTGCATGCGATCCCCTTCGGCCGTCGGTGGCGTCGAGCTCTCCGCCTGCTCCGTCGCCGCTCCTTTCGTCGCGGCGCTCTTTGCCGCGGCGGCGTCCGGCGCCCCGGCGGCGCCAGCGTGCTCCTCCTGCGCCCCGGTGCCGGGAATGCTGTTGTCGAGGCCCACCTGGCCGCCCGCCGGTACCGGCGTGTCCTCGTTCCCCGGCACCAGGTCGGCGGCACGGGAGTTCTGCCGTGCCTGGATGTCGGTGGGTGGCGGCTCGGCCACCCGGCTCGCGTCGGAAACGTCGGCGACCACGTCGCCCATGCGGAAGGTGACCAGTGTGGGCGTCGGTGTCGCTTTGTGAGAACCGGCCAGCAGCGCGGCGACGACCGGGGCCCCGTACCAGGCGAGGAGGAGGAAAAGGAGGTGGAGGACCAGGGAGACGCCGAGGGCGAGCCCGCGGCGGTCCATCACGTTCTCCCCATTCATCTTCGCTCTCCACCTCGAAACCGGCCTGGCCGGGCCATCTCCAACATTATCGCAGGGTCCCCGGCCCCGAAAGGGCCGCGGGCGCGGCCTCAGACGCGCTCCAGATCGGCGAAGACGAGGCCAGCGAGGAACTCCCGCGCCAGGGGCCAGGCCAGGAGCGGCTGGAGAAAGTGGAAGCGGGGCACGGTGTAGTGCACCCGCCGGGCGGCGAGGGCGGGCTCGGCGCGCAGGATCTCCTGGAAGCGTCGCACGGTGATGCGGTTCACGTTGCCCTCGAAGTAGGCGATGATCTCGCGCGTGCGTTGCGCGGCGCGCGCCTCGATGTCGCTGCCGCCCCGCGCGCGCTCCTCGTCGTGCACGGCGCGCGCCAGCGTCCCGTACAGCAGCCGGCGCGAAAGCAGCAGCTGGCACCAGGGAATCTTCACGTGATCGTAGAGGTGTGAACCGAGGGGCGACTTGTACGGCGTGAAGTAGAGGAAGAGCCGGCCGCCAGGGCGCAGCACCCGCCCCAGCTCGTGCAGCGCCTCGGCCGGAGCGGCGAAGTGCTCCAGCGAGTCGTTCGCCGTCACCACTTCGAAGCTGCCGGTGGCGAAGGGAAGCCGCATGGCATCGCCGCGCAGCACGGCGATGCGCGCCGCTTGGCCGCGGGCGGCGGCGAAGGCCCGGCTCTGCCGCACGTGCTTCGGCTCCAGGTCCAAGCCCACCACAGACCGAGCCCCGGATTCGGCGTACCAAACCGTCTTGCCCCCGAGGCCGCAGCCCACGTCGAGGACGCGGGCACCCTCCAGGTTGGCGCCGGGGAAGTGTTCCTGGAAAATCTCACGGCCGACGCGGTACTCCCACTCCGAATAGGCGTCGTCCGACTCGCGCCCGCCCACGCGTGGCTTGGGGAACAGGCGGTTCAGCCGCACCACGGCTTCGAGGAGGAGATCCATCAGTCGACGAGGGAATCGAGGACGTAGGTGGGGCGCAGGTCTTGTTGGCGCATGACCGTTTCCGCTTCCTCGCGGTTGCGGTGCCAACCGGTGAGGACGAGGAGCGTGTCGAAGCCCATGCTGGCGCCGCCGCGGATGCCGCTCTCCAGGTTGTCGTCCACCACGAGAACGCGAGGCTTTTCGAGGCCGGTCAGAGCCGTGAGGCGCCGCAACGCCAGGTCGAAAATCGGCCGGTGCGGCTTGCCGAGCCAGCGTACGGCGACGCCAAGCTCGCGTTCGAAGATGCGCGCCAGGGCCCCGGCGACGAGGGTGATCTCGCCGTTCCCGGTGGGGGTGAAGACGTCGGGGTTGGTGCAAATCACTGGCACGCCGCAACGATAGACGGCGTTGCACGCCGCATCCAGGACTTCCTTGTTGAGCTGCCGCGAGCTGCCTACGACCACGGCCTTGGCCTCGGCGTAGCGCTGCCGCGCTTGCGCCTCCGGGATGACCTGCCCGCCGGCGCGGCGGATGTACTCGGAGGCCGGCTCGTTGCCCACGCTCAGGATCGGCTGTCCCACCAGATTGCGGTCGCGGAACTCCTCGACCAGCACCTCGCCGGCGGTGACGAGGCGCGAGGTGTCGATCTCCAGGCCGAGCTTTCCCAGCCAGGCGGCGATCTGCTCGGGCAGCGCCGTGCCGTTGTTGGTGATGAAGAAGAGCCGCGGCCCCTCGGGCTCCAGGGCGCGGAGAAACGCCGGCACCCCTTCGATGGCCTGAGGGCCCCGGTGGAGGACGCCGTCGATGTCGCACAGGACCACGTCATAGCGGCGGAGGATCTCGACGCTTCGCATGCTCAAGCTCGCTCGAAGATCTCCTTGGCGATGATGAGACGCTGGATTTGGCTCGTGCCCTCGTAGATCTGGAACACCTTGGCGTCGCGCATCAGCTTTTCCACCGGGTACTCGGTGCTGTAGCCGAAGCCCCCGTGGACTTGCACCGCGTCGAGGGCGACGCGCATGGCCGTGTCGGCGGCCGAAGCCTTGGCGAAGGCTGCCTGCAGGGTGTTTCGCTGACCCTGGTCGATGGTCCAGGCCGAAAGCCAGACGAGCAGGCGCGCCGCTTCGATGTCCTTCGCCATGTCGGCGATCATGAAGGCGATGGCCTGGTGCTTGGCGATGGGAACGCCGAAGGCCTGGCGCTCCTTGGCGTACTTCACCGCATGTTCCATGGCGCGGCGCGCCAGGCCCACCGCCGCCGCCGAGACCACCGGGCGGGTGTGGTCGAAGGCGGCCATGGCGATGCGGAAACCGTCGCCCTCGTTGCCGAGCCGGTTCGTCACGGGAATTGGAAAGTTGTCGAAGATCATTTCGCCGATCGGCGAGCAATGCGCGCCCATGGTTTCGAGCGGCTTGCGGGTCAAACCCGG
>DASRJW010000154.1 GCA_035649275.1 Candidatus Krumholzibacteriia bacterium | reverse complement strand
TCGCCATCGGCATCGAACATGGTGCCGACGGAGATTTCCACGTCCCGCTGGATGTCCTCCAGCGTCGCGGCCACCGTACTTTCCCAGAATCTTGCACGATCGTCCTCGCCTAGCCCGGATGACACCCTCTGCCCGATGTCGCAGTCGGCGAAGAACCCGACGTACACTTCATTCAGGGCCTCCGCTCCTTCGTTCCACAGCCACAGATCGAAGCCGATGAAATCGTCGAGATCAGGCCTCGACCACGCGAGGGTGTGCTGGCGGAACAGCAAACCCAGGGGCACGTGGTCCGGGTACCGCCCCACGATGGAGGGATCGGTGTCGTTGAAGACAGAGGCCAGCATCTGGTCCGAAATCGCGGCGAAGTCTTCGTCCGACACGCTGTCGCCGTCGTTGTCGCGGCCGTCGAGCCAGTCCTCGTCGATCCTCCCATCCTCATCGTCGTCGGCATCGGGCGAAGGGGCCCGACTGCCGCTCGGGGCCCCAGCCCGAGTCTCGTAGATGTGGTCGTCAGCGCCGGTCCCCGGGTCGAACTCCCGCAAGTAGCTGCCCGTGGTCACGTGCGGCTCGCCCTGCCGCGTGGCGCCCACCCACCAGCCGCCGCTCCACAAGTACTCGACGCCGCTCCTGCCCGGCCATTGTGCCGAAGGCTCACCGGCGTAGGGAGCGGAGGATCCGGGCATGGACCCGACCTGCCCGAAGTTGGTGATGAGCGCGCGCACCTGGCCGCCTTCGTGGACTTGCCAGTCGAGCGCGGATGTTTCTGCCGGAATGGGAGAGCGCTCGGGGGAGGTGGCATGAGTCGGTGTGCCGACGACAGCAAAGAGCGCAAGGGCCACGACACGGATGTCGCGCAACCCATGGCGCATGGGCTTTCGGGCAGCTTGCATGGTAGATCTCCGACTGGAGGCAAAATAGAGGCTGGAGTGTCCGAGCGCAACCGTCCCCGGTTCTCCGGGTATGGGTCCGTCCCTGGGACGCGTCCCGATGGAGCCGCTCGTCCGTCAGCGGTTGAAGTCGAGGCGGCTGACGTCGGACCAGGAAAGGTAGGTGCGGGACTTGTCGCCGCCGGTGAAGACAAGAATACCGGCGTTCTTGTCGGTCACGTCCTGGCTGTCCTCGAGGACGACCTGCTCGCCGCTGCGCAGGGCCACCCGGCACTCGCCGGCGTCGAGCCGCTCGATCGAGGCCACGAGCGCGAAGGGAATGTCGTAATCCACGTCCCGATTCGAGCCGTTGAGCATTTCCCAGCCGGCTTCCTCGTCGGTGTCGAAGACGATGCGACCCTGGTGCTTGTCGCCGTCCTTGCCGGTGACGCTCCCCTCCAGCGGGCCCAGCGCCGGGTATTCGCCATAGCCCCGGCCGCTGCCCTTGGCAGTCGAGAAGGTGACCTTGTCGAAGACTTCCCAGGGAATGGTGACGCGGCCGAAACGGCGGTCCTCCACCATGATGCCGCGGTTCTCGTCGTTGACGTCGTTCGTTCCCTCCAGGCGCAGGACCCGGCCGTCGCTGAGCTCCACGCGGCTGCTCCGCCGCGACTGGCGCTCGATGCTGCGGATGCGGCCCATGGGGATCTCCATCTTGCCGTCCTCGGATTCACCGTTCAGGATGTCGGCGCTGGTGCACTCCTGCTTGTCCCACTGCACGAAGCCTTCGAAAACGCCCGCACGGGTCTCCACGCTGCCGTACAGTCGGGTGACGTCGGGGTCGGCGGCTGCGGGTGGGGCGCTGAAACGGATCCGCTCGATCCGGTCCCACTCGACGGTGATCTTGCCGGCTTCCGCATCGTCCACTTGGACCGGCCCACTCACGTCGTTGGAATAGCCGTGGACTTCGATGGCGGCCTTGCTCTTCAGATGCACCACGGCGCGCTCGTCATGCAGGACTTCGATCTCGGCGATGTCCCCGAAGCGGCAGACGAAAATGCGGCTACCGCGACCCTCCTCGTTGCTGATCTCGTGACCGAAGATGCGAATGGAGCGCCGGCGGCTGCGTTCGCGCTCGCCCTCGGGCAGATCGTCCAGGTACGGGAGTTCCGCCTTGGAGGAATGGAAGAGATCGTCCCAGAAGCTCTCCTCGGTGCCCCAGCGCAGGAAACCACGATATTCCTTCCCGGAGCGCGTGGTGACTTCGCCATAGAGGAACCCGGCGTTGCTCGAGGCGCCGTCGGCCGGGGCCCAGGCTCCCAGGACACCGCCGGCGAGCAGCGCCAGTGGGCCGGCGCACGCTAGAATCCATTTCCTGTCGCCGTGCACGATCGTCTCCCTTCGCACTCGGTTCACTGGGGGAGCACCGCGAAGGACGCCACGGGAGAGACGAAGTCCAACGTCTGCGCTCCCGGTTGGCCGGTCCAATCCTCCGCGCTCCATCCTTCCTCGCTCGTCAGCTCGCCCTCGTGGGAGCCCTCGGTGTTCTCGGCCTGGGCGTTCGCCAAGATCTCGCGCATCGCGATCTGGAAGCGGGGCTCCGCCTTCAGCAAGGCGCGGGCGTAGGCCACGAAGCTCTCCTCCGTCATGGGTGCGGTGGCGACCGCGGTGCCCTCACCGCCGGTGCGGGTCGCGCCGCCTTCGGGACGCCCGAACCGCCCGAGGGCGAAACCGAGCGCCAGTACGATCCCCGCCGCCAGGGACAAGACGACGGGGAAGCGCGGGCGCTGCGGTCTGAGAGCCACGACGCGCTCACCGGATCCGCTCACCCTCGAGCCGGCGGCGGCTTCCTGCAGCGCCCGGCAGGCGCCATAGAACTGCTGGCAGGAGGCGCAGCCGGGAAGGTGGGCGAGGAGCTCCAGCATCTCGTCGCGCGACGCCTCGCCATCCAGAAGGGCGGAAATGATCATCTCGTACTGCACACAGGGATTCATTGCGACTGCCTCCGCGAAGGCGGTAGCTGCCGAGGCGATGTCGTCGACCTCTCGGGGGCGCCGGGGTCCGGAAGGAACGGCTGCAGCCCCTCGATCAACGTCTTGCGCGCCCGGTACACTTCCACCTTCACCTTCGCCACAGTCCAACCCTGCCGCCTCGCGACCTCCGCGTACGGCAGTTCGAACAACACGCCAAGCTCGAAAGCCTGGCGACGATCCGCCGGCAGCATCGGGAGCAGCGCGCGTAGCCGCTCCTCCAGTTCGTGCCGGTAAGCTCGGGCCTCCGGGGGGTGCAGCCCCGGTTCGACTGCAGGCCGACCGGGCTCCGTCTCGAGAGACTCGAGGTCCACCTGGGGCCGGCGGCGCCGGAAGTGATCCGCCAAGAGGTTCCGCGCCGTGCGGAACAGGTAGGGCCGTGTCTTCGACTCATCGGCCAGCTCGGGAGCCCGCGTGAGGAAGCGGACGAGGGTTTCCTGGCAGAGATCTTCCGCTGCATGAGCGTCTCGCAAGCGACGTCGGAACCAGGACAAGAGCGCCGGCCGATGCCGGGTCAGGGCTTCGCCATCCTGGGTCACGCGCGGCTCGGCTTCCTGGTCCATCGCCTCCGCCCCGACCAATTGCATCGACCTGTCTGCTTCTGGAGACACACGAGCAATGGAAAGGTTACACCTGGGGCCTTGGGGTGGCGTGAAAGATTGCGCTTTCCGCCCTGGTTCGGGGCGGTCCAGGCAGTGACCTCCGTGCCGGCGCCGCACCGCGGGGGATAGCGGAGGAGGTCGGAGGGGACCCCAGGCTAGTGCGGTGCTCCGCTCCGAACGAGCGGGGCGATGACGTCACGGGCGAAGTCGGCGAAGGAGGTCGGCATGGTGCGCTTCGGCGCCCTGGGGTCCGGCGCTAGGTGACCGCTTTCCAGCGACTCGAGCAACTCCAGGAAACCGTTCACGAAGTCCCCCGACATGCCCTTGCCGGTCAGAACCTGAGTAGCCTGCTCCCGGCTCACTTGCACGTGGGTTATCGGTTGTCCGAGGGCGTCGGAAATGGTGCGCGCCGCTTCGTCGAACGAGACCGGCGCCGGGCCGAAGATCTCCAGCACCTGGTGGCCCGTCCAGGAGGTGTTGAGGATGCGCTCAGCAGCGACGGCGGCGACATCCCGGGTGGCGACGGCGGGGAAGCGGGTTCCACCAGCCGCGGGCAAGAAGATCTTGCGCACCTGCTGCATGCTTTCGATGCTGCCGAGGTGGTTCTCCATGAACATCCCCGGCCGCAGGTGCAGGACATTGTGGGCCGCATCGTCGAGCATCTTCTCGGTCTCGCGCAAGCCGAGGATCGGACCCGTCTTGCTCTCCAAGTGGGCGCCATAGCTCGAGAGGTGCACCACGCGAGGGATGCGATGTTCGCGCACTGCGGCGGCGGCGATGCGTCCGAGATGGTTCTGGAAGGCGCGCACGCTGGGCGCAGTGGGGTGCGGTGGTGTGAGCCAGAACAACAACTCGGCGCCGCGCGTGGCCCGGGCGACGAAGGCCTCGTCTTCCAGGTGGCCCTCCAGGACGGTGGCGCCCCGGGCTGCGAAATCTCGCACCTTCTCCGGGTGACGGGCGAGGAGAGTGGGCTCGCATCCAGCTTGGAGCAACTTCTCGGTCACCAGGCGACCGATGTTTCCAGTCGGTGTGTTGACGACGACTTGCATCATCGGTTCTCCTTCGCCGCGAATTCTTCTGTGTGCTGCTCCCGCCCAGGTTAGGGACCGACGGCGGAAGAGGTCAACCCGGCAATCTGACGACCCTGACGCGCTTGCTCAGCGGCACGGTGCTTTCTCTCCCTCGCGAAGCAGAGGCGCCCGCCAACTCCAAAGAGGGTAGGACTCTTCTCACTGTGTCCATTCTCAACGGCGCCGTCCACTCTGATTCCTTCGGACACACTTCCCTCCAGGCTTCGGGGGTGTCCTTTCCCTGCGACGTATGTCATGATCCCGCAACGGGTTGGCGATCGAAAACGGAAGGGCTGCGAGGAGCTGGGCGGCACGCTCCTGGCACTTGGTAGGAAGGGAAGGAGAGCACGATGCTGAAACGCGCGGTCAACTTCGTCATCCGGGCCTCGGGAGATCTCCTGGGATTGGTGGGCGTCCTGCTCCTGGGCGTCTGCGCGGTGGCATTCCTCGCCCTCCTGGGTGTACAGCTGACCAGCGGCGCTCTGTCGCCCTATTTCGGCATCGTCACCTACATGGCGCTCCCCGCTGGTTTTCTCACCGGCCTCGTTCTGCTCATCGTGTCGCGCTGGCGGGTGCGCCGCGCCCTGAGCCACGGCCGGCCCGTCCCTTGGCAGCTCGATCTCGCCAATCCGACCCACCGCGAGCGTCTCGGCGCTTTCGCGGTCGTCGCGGTGGTCAGCGTCATCGTCCTGGCGCTCAGCACCTACCATGGCGTGCACTACATGGACTCCACCGCTTTCTGCGGCCAGGTGTGCCACACGGTGATGGAACCGGAGTTCACCGCGTACCAGAACTCGCCGCACGCCCGCGTGAGCTGCACCGATTGCCACATCGGTCCCGGGGCCAGCTGGTTCGTGAAGTCCAAGCTTTCGGGCTCGCGCCAGGTGCTGGCCGTAGCTCTCGGTAACTACCCCAAGCCCGTGCCGGCGCCCATCGACAATCTGCGCCCAGCGCGGGAGACCTGCGAGCAATGCCACTGGCCTGAGAAGTTCCACGGCGACCGCATGAAGATCCACTCGCGTTTCCAGGAGGACGAGGCGAACACCGAGCTCAAGACAGTGCTCGTGCTCAAGGTCGGTGGCGGTAGCCTGGAGTCGGGCTTCGCGGCGGGCATCCACTGGCACATGAATCTGGCCAACCACATCGATTACCGCGCCTCCCCGGACCGCGCCAAGATTTACTGGATCCGGGTCGAAGACCTGCAGGGCAACGTCCGTGAGTACTGGAAGGAAGAAGGCCTGAAGCGCGAGGAGATCGCCCAGTTGCCCATGCGGCGGATGGACTGCATGGATTGCCACAACCGGCCCACCCATGAGTTCGACCGCCCTGAATTCGCCCTGGACGCAGCGCTACAGACCCAGCAGATCAGCCCCGACCTGCCTTACGTCAAGCGCGAAGGCTTGCGCTTGCTGAAGGTGGCGCACGCGACGAAGGAAGAAGGGCTGTCCAGTTTCGAACCGGGTTTGCTCGCCTTCTACGAACGCGACTATCCCGAGATCGCCTCGTCGCGGCGCGCCGACATCCAGCGTGCCGCGGCGGCGTTGCAGGCCATCTATGGCCGCAACATCTTTCCGGCGATGAACGTGACCTGGAACACCTATCCGAATCACATCGGGCACCAGGATGACGGCGGTTGCTACCGCTGTCACGACGAGGCCCACCGGACCGACGCTGGCGTGACGATCAGCCAGGACTGCTCGACCTGTCACGCGCTCGTGGCGCTCGAGGAGAAGGACCCGGAAGCGCTGAAGGTCCTGCTTGGCCAGCAGTAGGAAGTCGGGCGTCGGGGAGACGCGCCATGCAACGGACGAACGGATATGTGAAGCAGCAAGTGCGTGCGCGCCCGTCCATTCCGTGGGCGTTCTTGATCCTCCTGTTCGTGTGTGGCCTGGGAGCCCCGCTCATGCCAACAAGGCCACGGAACTCGATTTCCGCCTGAAGAAGTGCGTGGTCGGTGTGGTGCAGACAATCACCGTCACCCCCGAAGGCCAGATGGTGGACGTCAAGTCCGATGGCAGCTTCCGCGTGAACACGGACAAGGAGATCCTCTCCCTTCCCGTCAACGAATGGACGGAAGGCCCGGCGCTCAGCACCGGCGTCGTCGTCCAAGGCGGCGTGCTGCACGTGCGCGGTCCTTGCCGCCGTGGCGAGATCTCGGTGCGCATCGACGGCGTCCCCGTGAACGATCCGCTCTCCGGCGGCAGCGTCGACAAGAGTGTTCAGAGTCCGCGGGCTACGGCGGCTGTGATGCCGAGCCTCGCACCGCAGGACCTTCGCTTTGGTCGAGTGGGTCCGGTGAACGCGGACGAGCGCCCCGTCCCAGGAGCGCGACCAGCCCAACCGTTACCTTCCACTGGATGCCAGGGAAGGGTCGCAGCGATGCTCAGCCCACCAGCCCTGCCGCCCGAGGTCGCGAGGAGACTCGATGCCTGCGAGTGCGGAACGGCGAGCGCTCCGACCACCTTCATCGCGGAGGTCGAGGAGAAGGGCGAACCAGTGAGTGAAGGAGGCGCCCTGCCCAAGGTGACGAGACTTTGGGGGTGTGCGCCGAACCCGTTCAATC
>DASRJW010000153.1 GCA_035649275.1 Candidatus Krumholzibacteriia bacterium | reverse complement strand
TACCTGAAGCGGTTGGAGCAGGCTTCCCGCTGGCTCCGGCTCACGAGCTACGGCAAGTCGGGCCAGGGTCGCGATCTGCCCCTCGTCATCGTCTCGAAGGAGCGAGCTTTCACGCCGGAGGGGGCCCGGGCGAGCGGCAAGCCCATCGTCTTCGTGCAGAACGGCATCCATTCCGGCGAGATCGAGGGCAAGGATGCTTCTCTGGCACTGCTCCGTGACATTGCCGTGCTGCACACCCGGGCGAACTTGCTCGACCATGTCACGCTTCTCGTGCTCCCCATCTTTTCCGTGGACGCACACGAGCGCCGCAGCCCGACGAACCGCATCAACCAGAACGGCCCCGAGGAGATGGGCTTCCGCACCACGCCCATCGGTCTCAACCTCAACCGGGACTACATGAAGGCCGAGGCCCCGGAGATGCGCGCCATGCTCGGCCAGGTCTTCACCCGCTGGTGGCCGCATCTGCTCGTGGACGACCACACCACCGACGGCGCCGACTACCAGTACGACCTGACATGGGCCTATGCCTACGGCGCTGGCATGCCGCCGTCGCTCGAACGCTGGCTCACGGAAGCATTCGTGGGTCGCGTGGTCCCCCGGCTGGAGGCGGGCGGCCACCTCGTGTCGCCCTACATTTCCTTCCGCGGCGACGCCGACGATCCGCGCGCCGGCATCGAGGTGGAAAACGCGCCGCCGCGCTTCTCCACCGCCTATGCCCCACTCCAGTGCCGCCCGGCCATCCTGGTCGAGACGCACATGCTCAAGCCGTACCCCACCCGCGTTCGAGCGACCTATGACTTGCTTGCTGCGGTTCTGGAGGAGATCAACGCCCGGCCGCAGGCGCTGCTCGCCGCTGTGGCCGCGGCGGAATCCCTCGCCGTGGCGCGGGGGAGAGAGACGAACCCGGGCCGGCGCAGCGTGGTGCTGTCGACGAAGGTGACCGAACACAGCGAGCCATTCCAATACCGCGGCTTCGTGACCCGCTGGGAGGCGAGCGACATCGTCGGTCGGAAGGTGCCGCGTTACACGACGGTCCCCTGGGACTCGATCATCCCGATCTTCCGTGAGGTGGCTCCGAAGCTCACGGTGACGCAGCCTGTAGGCTACCTGGTACCACAAGAGTGGACGGCAGCGCGTGATCTCCTCGAGATGCACGGTGTTCGTTACCGGTCCCTGACGCGTGCCTGGCAAGACACGGTGGAAGTGCAGCGGCTCGTCGCCTGGAGCTTCGAAGCGGCGCTGCGCGAGGGGCACCATCCCACCCTCGTGTCCGAAGTGGCGCTCGAGCGGCGACTGGGGCGTTTCCGGGCCGGTGATCTCTGGGTGCCGCTGGATCAACCCTCCGCCCTGATCGCGGTGCACCTCTTCGAGGCTCAGGCTCCGGACGGGATGATGTTCTGGAACTATTTCGACACCGTGCTCGAGCGCAAAGAGTACGCCGAGACCTATGTCATGGAGCCTCTGGCCAGGAAGATGCTGCAGGCCGATTCGGCGCTGGCGCGGGAGTTCCGCCGGCGCCTCGCCAGCGATTCGACCTTCGCCGCCAGCCCCTCGGCCCGGAACGACTTCTTCTACCGCCGTTCGCGCTGGGCGGACCCGGAGTACGCCCTGCACCCGGTCGTACGCGCTCTGCGCCGGCCGCCTGAAGCCGTGCTTGGCAAGGAAAGTCGCAAGCAGTGAGCCTGATACGCAGGGTGAAGCCGCCGCGCCCGCTGTTTCAGAGTCCGAGATCCGTCAGGTGAAGGAGTCGAACCTGCAGCTGGCGCATTTCGGTCACCGCTTTCTCGCCGGTGGCGGGATCCACGGGCCGGCAGCCGTCGAGCACCACGGTCACGGGAATCTCGGGGAGGAGACGGCGGGCGTCGCGGGAAGTGAACAGGACGCAATAGTCGAGAGCGAGGCCCACCAAGAAGAGGTGCCGCGCGCCGCGTGAGCGCAGGTAGCCATCGAGACCGCTCGGGTTGCGCCCGGAATTGTCGGCGAACACGGAGTAGCTATCGATGCCCGGATGCATGCCCTTGCGGAAGATGACCTGAATGGGCTGCACGTCGAACTGCGGATGGAACTCGGCCCCGCGCGTCCCCTGCACGCAGTGATCGGGCCAGAACACCTGCTCGACCCCACCGAGCCTGCCGATATCGAACGGCTTCTTGCCCGGGTTGCGGCTCGCGAAGCTGCCGTGGTCTGCCGGATGCCAATCCTGGCTGGCGATGCGGATCGGGAAGAGCGGCACGAGGCGGTTGACGATCGGCACGACCTCGGCGCCGCCCGGCACGGGCAGCTCGTTCTTCTCCGAGATGAAGCCGTTCTGCACATCCACGGCGAGGATGGCGGCATCGTCCGGGATGGGAACGGTCATGACCCACCTCCACTACCGGGACTGCCGCGACGCAAGGCCGCAGCAGCCGCCTCGATCATACGCTCGCGCTGCGCCCGAAGTCCTTGGGTCTGTGCCACCCGATAGACGTGCGGGTTGAGGAGCCGCCGGACACCTTCCGGCAGGCGACCGAGCTGTCCGCGGGCGTATTCCGCCAGGTGCTCGAGCGGTGGACCGGAGCGCGACCGACGGCCGCCTTCCATCACCACGCGGCGGATGTCTTCGAGCCGCGACCCCGCCGGGATGGGGGTGTGGCGCATGGGATTCGTCGGGTCGAAGACCGGGTCCTCCGGACGCGGCGTTTCCCCGCCGAGGGAGAGCGCGTCGAGCTCGAAGCGCCCGTCGTCGCGCGAAGCGCGCCACAGACGCTTGCGTCCAGGGATCGTGCTCTTGTGGCCATCGGAGCTCACCTTGATGCGCGGCTGCCCATCCAGTTCCACGAGCTTGTAGATGCCCCCGAGCGCGCCGCCGCCCGAACCGGCGGCGGTTGCGAGCCGCGTTCCGGCACCGTAGAGATCGATGCGACCGCCCTCCTTGCGGATGGACTCGATGACGTGCTCGTCGAGTTCGTTGGAAGCCACGATCTTGACCTCGTGCAAGCCCGCCGCGTCGAGCAACCGGCGGGTCTCCCGCGACAGATAGGCCAGATCGCCGGAATCGAGGCGGACGCCCTGCAAGCGATGGCCTCGCGCCGCCAGCTCGCGCGCCACGGTGATCGCGTTCGGGATGCCGCTTCGCAAGGTGTCGTAGGTGTCGACGAGCAGCACGCAGTGGTCGGGGAAGGTGGTGGCGTAGGCGCGGAAGGCATCCATCTCGCTCGGGAACGCCATGATCCAGGAGTGCGCTTGCGTGCCGGCCACCGGGATGCCGAAGGCCTGGCCTGCCAGGAGATTGCTCGTCGTCCGCACGCCGCCGATGCAGGCGGCGCGGGCGGCCGAGAGCGCGCCGTCCGGACCCTGGGCGCGCCGGGCGCCGAACTCCATCACCCCTGCCTCGCCTGCTTCGCCGGCGATGCGCGCCGCCTTGGTGGCGACCAGGGTCTGAAAGTTGACCAGGTTGAGCAGCGCCGTTTCGACGAGCTGGGCCTCGGCGAGACCGGCCTCGACGGTGAGCAACGGCTCGTTGGCGAACACGACCTCGCCTTCGGAGGCCGCGGTCACCTGACCACGGAAGCGGAAGTCGTGCAGGTAATCGAGGAAGTCGGTGTCGAAGAGGCGCAGGCTCCTCACGTAGTCGAGGTCCTCGGTTTCGAAGACCAGGCCTTCGAGATAGTCGAGCGCGGGCTCGAGTCCGGCGAACAGCGCGTAGCCGCCCTGGAACGGATTGGTGCGGAAATAGAGGTCGAAGACGGCCGGCTTGGCCTCCATGCCGTGGCGCACATAGCCCGCCACCATGGTGAGCTCGTAGAGGTCCACCAAGAGCGACAGTCGCCTGAACATGCCACGATTAAAGCACAGACCGGGAAAGCCGGGGGGACTCGAGGTGGTCCTGCCGTGGCAAGTCAGTAGAATGGTGGCTGTCTGGCGTCGAACCAGAAAGGCAGCCGTGCATCTCGGCGGACTGGCAGTGAGCGTCTTCCCCGTCTTCGCTTTCCTGGCGTTGCTCATTCTCATGGACAGCTTCAAGCTCGTACCGCTCCGCGCCGTGCTGCGCAGCATCGCGGTGGGCCTTCTGGTCGCGCTCGTCGCCTTGCGTCTGAACACCTGGATCATGGACGGCTTCGCCCTGGACCCGGTGGCGTACCGGCGCTACGGTGCGCCGCTGGTGGAGGAGCTCCTCAAGTGCCTCTGGGTGGTCTTCCTGCTGCGCTCACACCGGGTCGGATTCATGATCGACGCGGCGATCCACGGCTTCGCCCTCGGTTCCGGCTTCGCCCTGGTGGAGAACGTTTTCTATTACCTGCAGCTGCATGCCGATGCCAGCCCGTTCCTGTGGATCGTGCGGGGCTTCGGCACTGCCGTGGTTCACGGCTCCACCATGGCTGTGTTCGCCACCCTGTCGAAGAGCCTCGCGGACCGGCACGGCTCGACCGGGCCACGCATTTTCCTGCCCGGCTTCCTCCTGGCAGTCGCGGCGCACTCCCTCTTCAATCATTTCCTCCTGCACCCCCTGGCGATGACGGCGATCCTGCTCGTCGTTCTGCCGTTGCTCGTGATTGGTGTCTTCGAGCAAAGCGAGCGGGCGACACGCCACTGGCTCGGGTCGGGATTCGATTCCGACGCCGAGATCCTGGATTCGATCGTGACGGGCGACGTGCGGCAGACACGCGTGGGTGCGTATCTGCAGTCGTTGCGCAGTCGTTTCTCCACCACGGTGGTCGCGGATATTCTTTGCTACCTGCAGATCTATCTGGAGCTGTCCATGCGGGCCAAGACCCAGCTTATGGCGCGCGAGGCCGGGGTGCAACTGCCGGTGGGAGAGGACGTGCGGGCGAACCTGGAGGAGCTGCGCTATCTGGAGAAATCGATCGGCAAGACCGGCAAGCTGGCGCTCCTCCCGTTGCTGCGTCGCAGCAGCCGCGACTCGTGGCAGCTGACCCTGCTGCGCCACGAGTCCTGGCGTCCCTAGTCGATGCCGAAGTAGCTCTCCAATGCAGCGTAATGGAAGATGGCGCGCACCCGAGGCTGGACGTTGACCAGCTTCAGGCTGTGCCCCGTAGACTGCAAGCGCTTCTGGGTCTGCACCAGCACGCCGATCCCGGCACTGGAGACGTATTCGAGATCGGACAGGTCGAGGGCCATGGAGCTCTCCACGGCTTTCAGGACCGTGGAAGCCTTGGTGGTCTGCGAGGCATCCAGGCGACCCGTGAGCACGAGGCCACGCCCTTCCTGCAGGCGGATGTCGAACATGTTATCCCCCGAGGCGCTTCAGAATGGTGAGCTTGCTGTTGCGATCCACGTATTCGTAGGTCATCCGATCGGCCATCTTCTTCACCAGGTGGAGTCCGAGGCCACCGCTCTGCTTCCGCTCCAGCAGCTGCTCCGTGTCCACCTCGGGTGCGCTGGCGTAGTCGAAGGGCTCCACGTCGAAGTCCGTGAGGCAGATCTCCAGGTGGTCCCCCATCCGGCGCAAGCGAATGGAGATGTTCTGGTGCCCGTCGTTGTATTTGATCATGTTCGTGAAGATTTCCTCGATCATGAGCTGCACTTGGGACGGATCGGGAGCCGCGATGCCACTCCTTTCATAGAACTCCAGGACGAAGTCGAGGATCGATTCGAGGGCAGTGAACTCACGGGGGAAGCGCTTCTCGAGCTCCATCGGGCTCACTCCGTGCCGCGCACCCGAACTCGACGCTTCCATCCGTGCCCCGATCCTTCACCCAGCCCGCCACGGTGGAGCAGCCCGGACCTACTCTGGTGCGAGATCTCCACCGTTACCAGTATAGATCGCCGCTGCCCGCGGCCTCCAGGCAGCCGCCGTTCTCAAAGGATCTTCAGGGAGAACATGAACTCGCTGTGGCTCCGCTTCGCTTCCTGGAAGGCGACGGCATAACCTGCGGACACCAAGAGGGGAAGCCTGGAGAGGAGCGTGAGTTGCAGGTCCACCTGGCCGCCGACATTGGCCAGCGTGCGTCGCGCCCCGTCGCTCTCCATGTTGGTGACGATGCCGGTGCCGAAGAGCGCCGGGCGCAGCCAGTTGGCGTAGAAACCGGGGGTGCCGAGGCGCTGGAAGCGCCAGGGTGGCAGGTTCCATTCGAGCAGCGACTTCGCATAGTTGGTGCCGGCGATCTCGTTCAGTTCGACGCCGGGGAAGCTCTCGGCCTCACGGTAGCGCTTCTCGTTCCGGTGATCCACCCAGTTGTTGCCGAAGCCACCGAAGTAGAAGTTGGCGAAGGGGTCGTCGCGGTCTCCCGGCGAGTAGCCCACATTGCTGCGCAACCATAAAGACGAGTGGGCGAACCCAAACGGGACCCCGCAGTCGAAGGTGCCCCGCGCGCCGTTGAACGCGGCCTTCTTCACCGTGTTGTTTCCGAAAGCGAAGGTCCAGGCGTAGCCCTTCTCGTCATCCACGGCCCCGAGCGAGCGGCGCAGATTCCGGTACACGAGCTCGAGCCTGGAAGCCAGCAACTCCTCGGAGGTGGCGAACACATTCTGGGCGTAGGGCAAGGTCTCGAGGCCCGTGTAGCCCGTGACCCCGACACGGAGGTCCAAGGTCCGCGGCCGGTCGTAGAGCAAGCGGTTCTCGTATTGCAGGCCGAGGGAAGTGCCCTTCCGGCTCGTTTTCGTGGGTCCGAAGAGATCGTAGAAATCGGCACCGTTGGCCTTGAAGCGTGCCTCCCAGCCGAGGTGACGGAAGCCCGCATCGGCGTGCACGCGCTCCTCGGCCGGGAGGTCCGCCGACGGCGTCACCGACACGGTGAGATCGATGGCGTTGTTGAAGCCGGGATCGGAGAGGTTGAGCCGCATCCCGATCGCTCCATATTCTTTGTAGCCTTGCGCCACCGGATACAGCGACTCGAGCCCGATGGCTCCGTAGCTCCCGTATTCCCCCCGGCGCACGACGAGCGAGTCCAACGCCACTTGGGCGGGGGAGCCCACGTTCCAGCCCTGCACGACGGGATGCTCCTCGGCCACGAGCTGGCCGAGGAAGGTGACGGCGCTCATGTCGGTGAGCGGACGCGCCACGAGCAGCGCCGGCACGAAGCCGTCGCCGCTGTAACGGAACACCTGCAGCGAGTCGCCGCCGAGCGGCAGCGGCCGGAACAGCCCGGTCTCGCAGTTGCTCACCGGCACCATGGTGCTGTCCTGCAGGTCGTAGCGCCAGATATTGGAGACGCCGGTGAAGTACGAACTTCCGTAGAGAGTGTGGCCATCGGAGGAAAAGACGAAGTTCGCCGGCACCGTGGAGACGAAGTCGAAGAGCTCCCGTGACACCATCTCACCGCGCCGAAGCGCTTCGAGGTCGAGCACGTGCAGGCTCTGCCGGCCGCTGATCTCGGAACGGGAATAGCACAACCAGCGGCCGTCCGGGGACAGGTCGATGTCATAGATGTCCTGGCCATAAGGCCAGGAATGGACCTGGCTCCACTCCTCGTGGGGAGCCGGGATGCGCACCAGGGTCGAGATGCCGTTGAAGTGACGCACGCCCCAGAGGGCGCCGTCGGTGCGGTCGTAGACCAGGTCGCCGACGCGGGCGTCCCGGATGAGGCGCTTCGGCTTGCCATCGGCGAGAGACACCATGAAGAGATCGCGCCATTCGGCATTGTCACCCGTGTAGTAAAGGATGCGTCGCTCCGGGTCGAAGGCGAGGGAGGTGACGAAGTGCAGCGCCGGCCCCTTGATGTCGCAGATCTTGTGGAGCGAGCCGTCGGCGAGGGAAAGCGCCGTGAGGTGGCCAATGACCCCCGGCATCGTCACGCCGAAAACCAACTGGTTCGCTTCTCGATCGACGTAGGCACGCGACACCGAACCGAGCGCTCGGGGCGACAAGTCCCGGGTGCGGGTCAGCGCCTGACGCCGCAGCGTGTCGAGATTGGCGCGCTGGAACTCTCGCTCCCAGCTCACCCATTCCCGCCAGGCCCGGCCCACGGGCTTGCCGAAGACCCTCTCGAACTGGGAGGCGTAGTAACGCTTGCTGCCGTCGGTACGATTCACCCATGCCACCAGCGATTCCGGAGCGGTGACGTAGGCGAGATAAGTGAGGAAGCGGGTGCCGTAGAGGTACGACATCGCGCCGGCTTGGAACTCCACCTTCGTGCCCTCGGACTCGAGGCCCAGAGGATCGTAGAAGGTGCTGCTGTCGGCCACCATGGAGCGGAACACCATCTCGTCGTAGGCGCCCTGGGCACGGCCGATGCCGCCGGCCATCCAGGTCTCGAGGAACGAAGCGATGCCCTCGTGATACCAGCGCGGCGCCGCTTGGCGCGGCTGCGTCAGGTAGCCGTAGAGGATGGTTTCCGGCTGTTCCGGGATGGCCGCGACCTTGCCGGCGAAGAGCTGGCGCAGCCAGCGTTCGCTGCGGGCCGGGCGGTCGAGGGCGACGATGTGGGCCATCTCGTGGTTCATGGTGTGGTTGAGGCGCTCGTTGCTCGGCAGCGTCTCGTAGGCCATGCTCGCCGGCGCCACGTGCACGAGAATGGTGTTGCGCGGCGCCACGAAGGCGGAGCCGTTGTTGAAGTCGTACCAGTCTTGCAGCAAGACCGTGACGCGCTCGGACGGTTCGTAACGGAACACCCGCCGGTAGAAACGCATGGAGTTCTCGAAGCAGCGGGCTGCGTAGGGTGCCAGGGGCGCATCGAGCATGCCGCGATAGAGGAGCTGCAGGTCAGCGGTCTCGAGCCGATCGTACTGCGCCTGGAGCGGCGCGCCCCTGAGCAGGAGGAGCAGCGCCGGGATCGCGGTCACCCATCGACGCATCGCACCGGACCTCGGCGGTTGTGATCGAGCGTGCCAGGCCGCGAAAGGCGAGAAGACGCTGCTCGGCGCAGCGTCTCCTCGCTTCGAGTCGGGGAACCGGAGGAGTGCTCATCCCTCCGGCTCCCCTGGTCGGACCGAGCGATCGGCGCTCCGGAACCAGGGCTGCTGCAGTTCCGGGGCGTGACAGGGGGGAGGACGCTCGGCCCCGCTCACTAACGCTCGGCGCGGTCCATGGTGTACTTGGCGACTTCGCCCCGCGCCATGTCCTGCCGGAAGTTCGAGTCCAGGAGCACCTTGTCGAAACCGACGTGCGACGCCGCGAGGGCGAGGTCCACGCGTGACAACGCCGCGAGCGCGTCGATGTCGTTTCGCGCCAGGAGGCTCTTCATGGTTTCGGACTTCAGGAGGTTCTTCATCTCCGCTCTGGCGATGTCGTTCCGCGCCAGGAGGCTCTTGTCGAGTTGTGCCGCGGCGGCGACGATCTCGCCCTTGGCGATGGCATCGCGCATCTCGGCGCGTTCGAGCGAGCTCTTGAAGGCTGCAGCGATCTCGACGCGTTGCAGCTCGTTCTTGGCCACCTGCACCTTGTCGAGCTCCTGGGTGACGCGCGCCAGCTCGCCCTTGGCGATGGCGTCACGCATGTCCGAGCGTGCCAGCAAGCTCTTGAAGGCTGCAGCGATCTCGACGCGTTGCAGCTCGTTCTTGGCCACCTGCACCTTGTCGAGCTCCTGGACAGCCCGCTCCAGATCACCCTTGGCGAGGGCCTCTCTGAGTTCTGACCGCTGTAGCGCCTGGGAGAACTGCGCCAGATTGACGCTCTGCTTTCCGGCCAGGGCCTGCATCGACCCATCGGCGACGAGCTTCTGGAAGCTCTTGTCCGTCACCAGCCGGTGGAAAAAGTCGGTCTGCATCAGGCTTTGGACGTCGGGGTCCTGGATGGCCACGTCCGTGCTCTGGATCTGAGTTTGGCTGTACTTCTTGGCTGCCTCGATGGTGCCCGAAGCATTGTCCTTCTCCGCGGGCGGGAGGCCTTTGATCAAGAAGATGCCGATCACCACGGCCGCAACGGCGGCCACGCCCAATAGAGTCTTCTTCGCCATTTCCCATCTCCTCTGGGAGGGTGTCGAACGATTCGACTGTAACTACATCGCGACACGACAAAAGTTGGCGGGCGCCTTCTCAGGGGTTTCCCGGAACCGTCCTGACCACCTTCTCCAACGTGGTCCCGCCGGTGGCGACCCGGACCTGCAAACTAGAAACGAGACTTCCTCCGCCAGCGAACAAGACACGGTAACGGCTCCGGGAGGGTCCGAGCGCCGCGACCGAACCCTGGTGCTCCACCCGGATCCTGCCGGGCTCGAGCGACACGGTGCTGGCTCCTGCCGGCTCCACACCGACGACAGAAAGCCGGGCATCGTAATCGATCTCGACGGTGGCCGCAGCGCGGGTAGAGAACTCGATTTCGGCCAGGAGGGAGCCCTCGAGAGCCCTGGTGCGCACGACCCCTTCGAAGCCCGGCGCGCGCAGATCCACCGAGTCCAGGACCCGGACAGACTGGTAGCGGTCGAGGGGCAACATGGTGCCGGGCGAGCCGCCATCCAGGCCGCCGCGCCAGCGCCCGTCGAGGGCGCCGAACAAGGCGATGCCGACGATGCCACCGGCGACGAAGACGTAGGCGAGCTGCGGGGAGAGGTGTTCGCGCCACGAGCGCAGACCGGCGGCGAAGCGGGAGGCGGAGCGCCTGGGGAGCGGGCCTCTTTCCCGGAGGTGGCGGATGACCTCGTCCCGGAAATGCACCGGCGGCTCGACGGAGGCGACTGCCTCGAGGGCGCTGAAGAGACGCTGCAGCTCTTCGAATCGCCCCTGGAGCTCCGCATCCGCCGCCAGGGCGCGCTGCAACGCCGCTGCTTCCTCGGGTGTGGCCTCGCCGTCGAGAACACGGTGCATGGCTGCTTCGTAGCTGCTGGGTTTCATGCCGTGGCGCTCCGACCGACCAGGAGGGCGCCGAGACTTCGGCGCGCCGAATAGAGACGCGATTTCACCTTCTGCTCCGGAATCCCCAGGATGGCGCTCATCTCGTCGTAGGAGAAGCCGGCGAAGTGCCGCAGGATCACGAGGAGGCGTTTGTCGGGGGAGAGCCGCAGCAGGGCTGCCGAGATGGCGCCGCTCAGCTCGCTCCTGGCGCATTCCTCCTCGGGATCACGGGAGGGCTCCCTGAGGTCGACCCCCAGCGGCTCTTGCATCTTGCGGCGTCCCAAGAGGTTGAGCGACTCGTGGATCACGATGCGGTAGATCCAGCTGAAGAACTTGAGCTCGGGATTGAAGGTGTTCAGTTTCACGTAAGCCTTCATGAAAGTGATCTGGACGACATCGCGGGCGTCCTCGGAGTCGCCGAGCATCCGAAGCGCCGTGTTGAACAGGACCTTGTAATACTTCTCCACCAAGAGCTCGAAGCTCCGGGTGTTCCCTCGTAGTGTCTCGCGGGCGAGCTCGCTATCGTCCATCGAACGAATTACAGGCGAGGAAGCCAAAGGTTGCTCCTGATTCGGTTCCTGACGCCTGCCTCGCGGCCGGGGCGCGCGCCATCAGGCCGAGCGCTGGAAACGCTCCGTCCCAGGCAGCCTCGTTCCTGCCGCTGGAAGGCAGTCGGCCGGGTTGCCGTCCTCTCTCTGTGAAAGGCAGGCGGCGCGCCTCGAGTGACAGGCGCACCATGGGCGGAGATGCTTCGACCCGGTGATCTTACTTGTAAACGGTCCAGCAAGGAGGCGAAAGAGGTGGCTGGGCTGAATCCGTGAATCTACGGAGATTGCTGGGAGCGGAGCCGCTCCCGGGCCTCCGCCTCCGTGTCCTGCACGTTGAGAAGGGCCTCGAGACCGCACACGTGCAGCACGAAACGCACCCGCGGGACGCTGCCGAAGAGCGCCATGACGCCGCGCTGCGCCTGGGCGCGCGAGTAGAGGTGCATGAGGGCTCCCACCCCGACGCTGGTGATCCAGTCCACGCCGCGCAGATCGAGGAGGAGCGAAGGAGTTTCCGCAGTGATCAGGGGGGAGAGGTCGCGGCGGAGCTGCGTCGCTCCCCCCGCGTCGAGGTGACCTTCCAGTGTTGCCGACACGGTGCCGGACAGCTCTGCGTCGACAACGCTCGTCAGCAGCACGGTGCCTCCAGCGGTCAGAGATCGGCATCGAGGGGCACGACGAGCACCGGGCTCTCGGCGCGGGCCAGCACCTGCATGGTGATGTTGTCCGCGCCGAAGAGAACGCGCGTCGAGGGCCGATGCGAGCCGATCACGATGAGATCGGGGTCGCGCTCGCGAGCTTCGCTGAGGATGCCCTCCGCGGGGGAGGGAGCGACACGAAAACGCAGATGCGCGGTGACGCCGAGGGCGCGGAAGGTGTCCATGGCGCGCTCGAGATGAGCGCGCTCGGTCTCGCCGGGCTGACCTTCGCGCAAAACGTGCAGGAGCGTGACATGGGCGCCCAGGAATTGTGCGAGGCGCCCGCCCACACGCACGTCGCTCTTCCCGGGCTCGCCGGTAGCGATGCAAATGAGGAGGCGCTCCAGGGTGTCGCGCTCGCCCCGGGCGATCAGTACCGGCACCGTCACGCGCTCCAGAAACGGCCACAGTCCCGAGCCGAGGCGGCGTCCGCGGGATTCGCGCCGGTCGTCCAAGATCACCAGATCGTGTGGCGCTTCCGCCTGCCGGTTCAGGATTTCCTTGAAGCGGTCCCCGGCGTGCACGAGCACCTGCGGTGGGGTGCCGCCTGCATCCTGTAAGCCCGCCTCCACCCTGGCGGCGAGCGTCGCGGCAGCGCGGGCGTCGCGGCCTATGGCGAGCACGGTCACATGGGCGTCGAGGCGTTTCGCCAGCGTCCCGGACAGCACCACGCCTGCGGCCGGCGCACGCGGCGTGCTCGCCAGCAGGAGCCGCAACCTCTGCGGTTCGAGGATGTGCCAAGCGCGCAGCGACACCCACACCTCTCCAGTCGGCAGCCCGGCATCCGCCGGGAAGAGCGCATCGACGAGCAACACCTCCTCGCCGAATCCCGGCACCGGAGCGATCTGGCGCGTACCCGGTAGCAGCGGCAAGCGCAGGCGGACGCGCAGAGAGGCACCGGTAAAGCTGTGCTCGGCGACGCGCCCGCAGCCGAGAATGATGCTGCCGCTCGCTGGCTCTTTCTCGCCGAGCTGCACGTCCTCGGGTCGGAAGAGGAGCTGCACCAGACCGCCTTCCGGGTGCGGCAGGTGCGCCGGGATCGGTAGCTCCAGGGGTCCGAAACAGCCGCGCCCCTGGCGGACGCGGCCCACGAGGACGTTGCTCGCGCCGAGAAAAGTGCCGACGTAGAGAGCGTGCGGCCGGGCGTAGAGCTCGCGGGCGCTCCCCACCTCCAGCAACCGGCCGCGTTCGATGACGCCAACGCGATCGGCAACCTCGAACGCCTCCTCCTGGTCGTGAGTCACCAGGATCATGGTGAGCGCGAGGCTGCGCTGGATCTCTCGCAGTTTCCGCCGCAGCTGGGCGCGGATCTTGACGTCCAGGGCCCCGAAGGGTTCGTCGAGGAGGAGCACGCTCGGCCGATACGCCAAGGCGCGAGCCAGCGCCACCCGCTGCTGCTGCCCGCCCGAGAGTTCCTCCGGGTAGCGCGCGGCGTAACCGGAGAGGCCTACCAGCTCGAGCAGCTCGTCGCGCCGGCGGGCGCGCTCGCCGCGCGGCTGCCGCCGGATGCGCAGGCCGAACTCGACGTTCTGAGCCACGCTCATATGACGGAAGATCGAATAGTTCTGGAAGACGAAGCCGGTGCCGCGCTGCTGCGGCGGCTGGGCGGTCACGTCGCGCCCGTCGAGCACGATCCGCCCGCCGTCGGGCTCGACGAGACCGGCCACGAGGCGCAGGATCGTGCTCTTGCCGCTGCCGCTGGCGCCGAGCAGCACGAAGAGCTCCCCGGAAGCGATTTCCAGGCTCACGTCGTCGACCACGAGCGAACCCGAGAGGCGCTTCGACAGATGTTCGAGAACGATCGACACGCCCCGGCTCTCCTCCTCAGGAACGGCCGCGCCGCGCCGTGTAGCTCTGCAACAGGTAGAAGATGGTGAATGAGAGCAAGGCCAGGACGGCGGCCACGGCGTTGGCTGCGGCGATGTTCCCTGCCTCGAACTGCGCGAAGATGTAAAGGGGCGCCGTCTGAGTGCGCAGGCGGAGGTTGCCCGACACCATGGCCGTGGCCCCAAACTCGCCGATGGAGTGCGCGAAGGAAAGCAGCGTGCCGGTGAACAAGCCGCCGCGCAGTGCCGGCAGGATGACGAAGCGGAAGGTCTGCCAGCGGCTCGCGCCCATGGTGTAGGCCGCTTCCTCGTAGGTCGCTTCCAGTTCGTCCAACACCGGTTTCACCGAGCCGAGCATGTACGGGAAGGTCACGAACACATGCGCCAGCAGCACTCCGACCGGCGTGAACATCGGCTGCAGCCCCAGCGGCTGCAGCAGCCGGCCCAGGAGTCCGATGGGCCCCCAGAGGAGGAGGAGAGAGGTGCCGACCACCACGGTCGGGATGGCCACGGGCAGGTTCACCACGATGGAGAGGGGCTTCTTGCCGGCGAATTCGTACTTGCTGAGGACGTAGGCCGCGAAGGTGCCGAGCAGGGAGTTCACCACCGCCGTGGCGAAGGCCATGAGCAAGCTGAAGCGGAGCGCGAACTGCGCGTCCGGGGAGCGGAGCACATCGAGGAAAGTGCCGGTGCCCCCGTGGAAGGCGTAGATGAAGACGGCCAGGAGCGGCAGCAACAAGAGCGGCAGGATCACGAGGAAGAGCATCGCCGGCGGGAAAGGCGAGGTGGGCACGAGGGGGTTCCACAGGCCGCGACGCCTCATCGCTCCAGCTCCTTCAGCACTTGCTTCTTCCACACCTCGTCGATGATGGCGCCCCAGGCGTAGTCCCAGCCTCCGAGGTCCTCGATGCCGAAGGGGTCGGCGATGGGTGGGAGGGCGGGGTGGGCGGCGTTGATCTTCTCGTCGACGCTACGGAAGCCGTACTGCACGAACAAACGCTGGGCGGTCTCGCTCCACAAGAAATCGGAGAAGGCTTGCACGAGCGCACGCTCGTTCGGTCGCACGTTCCTTTCCAGGATCACCAGCGTGTGCTCGCTCAGGATCGTGCTGTGAGGGTAGATGATCTCCGCCTCCAGCTTGCCGCGCGATCGATCCAGGAGCCCATCCTGCTCGTAGGTGACCAGGGCATCTCCGAAGCCGTTCTGGAACTGGGTGCGCGCCGCCCGCGCCGACGCCGCCTGCGCCACGACGTTGCGCCAGATGCCGAGGAGTAGCTGATACCCGGCGGCGGCCGGATCCTGCGGGTGCCGCCGCGCTGCGGCGCCGTACTCCGCCAGGATCGACCACTTGGCGCCGCCGGAAGTCAGCGGATCCGGGTGCACCACTTCGACACCGGACCGGGCCAGGTCCTCGAAGTCGTGGATCCCCTTCGGGTTCCCGGGACGGACGAGGATCACGAAGGGGGAGCGATTCACGGCACCACGATGGGGAAGGCGCTTCCAACCTTCGGGGGGCGTCAAACCCGCCGTGGCCATGCGTGTCGCATCGGGTTCGAGGGCCACGAGGCAGACGTCCGCCGGGACGCCCATGATCACTTGATTCGTGATCGTGCCGGAGCTGGCGAAGGAAAAGGTGAACTCGATGTGCTCCCCCGTGCGGGCGCGCCACATTTCCTGGAAGGCCGGGAACACGCCTTGGGTCATGACGTCGCCGAGGATGCTGAAGCCGTAGAAGACGAGGGTGCGTACGCGTCGCTCGTGGTGCACGAACGGCAGCCAGGGCCAGACGGAGTAGAGAAAGAGGGCGCCCAGAACCAAGCTCGGCAGCATGCCGCGCACCAGCCGCGCCCATCTCCCGACCCCGAATCCCATCTCCGCCCCGGCTCCGCGCTCGCGCCTCGCAGCCGGCACTCACCGGCGCTGCCAACCCCGGCAGACGGTACGGCAACGGCTGACGCCACGTCCAATGAAAGCTCGTGGGCTCGGGCGAAGACTATGAGCCCGGAGCGGGCAGCACGTCGACGGTCTTCTCGTCCTTGAGTTCGCCCATCTTCACCGTCACCTTGTACTTCCCCGCTGGAACGAATTGCTCGGACCCCGGGTCCTCGTTGGAGCTCTGTGGGTAGCGGTGCTTGTCCTCGGCCTGCAGGTTCCACACCACACGGTTCAGTCCCGCTCGCGACGAGCCTTGCAGCTCGCGGACGACGAAACCAGTGGAATCGGCGATGCTGACGGAAACGGTCTCGTTCGGGTCTTCCTTCACCCAGTAGTTGATCGAAGCCCCCATCGGCGGGTTCTTGGCCCGGAAGATGCCGTGCCCCCGGCCGTAGTGTTCTTCGCTGTACAAACGTGGCGTCGCCGGCAAGATTTCGAGGAGCGCCAGGGGCTTCTTCCGCGTCTCCGGGCCGAGCTGCGCGAACATGGAAACGTCGTCGAGCACCCAGATGCTGCGGCCATGCGTGCCGACCACGAGGTCCCGTTCACGCGGGTGGAGCACCATATCGTCCACCGGGGCGGGCGGCAGCGAGGGGCCGTTCAGCCGCAGCCAATGGCTGCCGCGGTCGAAGGTGACGTAGGCGCCGAATTCGGTGCCGCAGTAGAGGACGTCGCGGTTCGCCGGGTCCTCGATGACGACCTGCACGGGTTCTGCCGCCGGAAGGTCCCCAGTGACGGCGGTCCAGCTCTTCCCCAGGTTCGTGGTCCTCAGGATGAGGGGAGCGAAGACGTCGCTGCGGTGACCATCCACGGCGACATACGCCGTCTGGGCATCGTGCGCCGAGGCGCAGATCCGAGCGATGTACAGCCCGCCGACGGCCTTCGCCGTCACGTTGCGCCAGGTCCCACCCTCGTCCTCGGTGACATGAACGAGGCCGTCGTCCGTGCCGGCCCAGAGCAGGCCCTGCTGCAGGGGCGACTCGGCGAGGCTGACGACGGTGCCGTGGGTCTCGGCGTCGGAGCCCACGGTCATGATTCTTTCCGGCTCCTGGCGCGAAAGATCACCGCTGATGGGGAACCAGAGATCGCCGCGTTGCGTCAGCTTGAAGACCTTGTTGCCCGCGTGATAGAGCACCGAAGGGTCGTGCTTCGAAACGAGAAATGGCGCGTTCCAGTTGAAGCGCAAACGCTCCTCCCCTTCTCGTGGCGAAGGGCGGAGCAGCTTCTTCACCGCCGTGTCGAGACGGATCCGCGCCAGGAAACCGCCTTGGGAGGTGGCATAGACCACGTTGGGGTCGGCGGGATCGAAGGCGACGCCGAAGCCGTCGCCGCCGTAGACCATGCGCCAGTCGGAGTTCAAGATGCCGTCGTGGGAATCGTCGAGGGTGACGTGGCGCGTCTCCGAGGGCCCGACCCAGCTGCCGTTGTCCTGCAGGCCGCCGCCGATCCGGTAGGGATCGCCCATGTCCACCGCCACCCGATAGAACTGCCCGACGGCGACGTTGTCCAGAAACAGCCAGCTCTGGGCGCGGTCGTAGGAGACGTAGATGCCACCATCGTTGCCCACGAGGATGTGCTCGGGATCCTGCGGATCGATGGCGATGGCGTGGAAATCGACGTGTACGAACTCGCTTCCCGATCTCCGGAAGGTCTTGCCGCCGTCGTCCGAGATCCCGAGATCCCAGCCCGGCAAGTAGATGCGCTGCTCGTTGGCCGGATCCACGGCGATGCGGCCGAAATAGAAGGGACGCGGGCTGATCCCGCTGGTGCGCGTCCAGCGGTCGCCCTGGTCGTCGCTGCGGAAGACGCCGCCGCTGGGTGAGCGGTTGTCGAACTCGTCCCGACCCGTGCCGCCGAAGTCGCTCTCCACCACGGCGTAGACGATGCGCGGGTCCTTGGGGAAGACGGCGAGGCCGATGCGTCCGGTGCGGGGCGGCAACCCGGTGCTCAGCTTCTTCCAGTGGGCGCCGCCGTCGTCGGAGCGGAAGATGCCGCCCTTCTCGCTGTTGCCGGTGAAGCTCCAGGCAGTCCGACGGCGGGCGTACATCGCGGCGTACACACGGTCGGGCTCCTTCGGGTCGAGGACGACATCGCAAGCGCCGGTGTTCGCGTCGACCGCGAGTACGCGCTTCCATGACTTCCCACCGTCGCTCGTCTTGTAGAGTCCGCGCTCCTGGTTGGCTCCCCAGAGGTGCCCGAGGGCGGCCACGTAAACCACGTCGGGGTCACGCGGGTCCACCGCCAGGCGCGGGATGTCATGGCTGTCCTTGAGACCGACGCAGGTGAAGTTGCCGCCGGCATCGGTGGAGCGAAAGACGCCACCGCCCCAGGAAGAGCTGTTGCGCCCGTTCCCCTCGCCGGTCCCCACCCAGACGATCTTGCCCTTGCCTTTCTCGGCACGCTCCGTCATGGGGACCTTCTCGTCCCATCCCGGCCACGCGGGCGGCGCGTCGGCCACGGCGAGGGCACCGATGGATTGAAAGCCCGTCTTGTCGAAGACCGGAGTGAAGGTGACGCCCATGTTCTCGGTCTTGAAAACGCCGCCGGTCCCGTAGCCAACATAGAAGGTCTTGCTGTTCCCGGGAGCGAGGGCGATGGCGCCGATGCGGCCACCCATGTTGGCAGGACCGACGCTGCGCCACTTCAGGCTCTTGAGGTCCTCCACCGTCACGGCCCGGGGCTCGTTCCCGCCCTTGGCGGCAACGGCGACGACCTTGTCGAATCCGCCACCAGCGAGCACGGAGAGAAGGGCGAGGGTCGCAGGGAAAAGGACGTGGATGATCCAGCGGAGCATTGCTAGGCGTCATTCCTCCAAGTGCACGCGCACCGGCCGCACGCCCCAGATCTCCTTGCAGTATTCGCGGATGGCGCGGTCGGAGGAGAACCGGCCCATGCGGGCGGTGTTCAGGATCGACACGCGCGTCCAGTTCTCGGTGTCGCGCCAGGCGTTGCTCACGGTCTCCTGGCTCTGCAGGTAGTCCGCATAGTCGGCGCAGAGTAGATATTCGTCCCGGGTCATGATGTCGTCGAGGAGGGGACGGAACATCTCCCGGTCTCCCCGCGAGAAGAGGCCGTCGCGGATGAGCGTCAGCGCCTCGGCCAGTTCCGGATTGTCCTCGACGTACTCCCAGGGCCGGTAGCCGGCGCGGCGCAGCTGGGCGACCTCGTCGGCGTTCTGACCGAAGAGGAAGAAGTTCTCCGCGCCGACGGCGTCCCGGATCTCGACGTTCGCCCCATCCAGCGTGCCGATGGTGAGCGCACCGTTGAGGGCGAACTTCATGTTCCCCGTGCCCGAGGCTTCCTTGCCGGCGGTGGAGATCTGCTCGGAGAGGTCGGCCGCGGGATAGATGTACTGGGCATTCTTGACGTTGAAATCGGGGAAGAAGGCGACGCGCAGGCGGCGGTTGACGTCGGGATCGCCGTTCACCACTTCCGCCACTCCGTGCACCAGACGGATGATGCGCTTGGCGCGGTCATAGCCAGGGGCCGCCTTGCCAGCGAAGATGAAGGCGCGCGGCGGGAACTCCAGTGTCGGCTTGTTCTTCAACCGGGCATAGAGCGTGATGATGTGCAGCAGGTTCAGATGCTGGCGCTTGTATTCGTGGATGCGCTTCACCTGGACGTCGAACAGCCATTCCGGCGGCAGCTCGACACCGGTGCGGTCGTAGATCTGCTTCGCCAGGCGCCGCTTGTTCTCCAGCTTGACCTGGCGCCAGCGGCGGCGGAAGTCGTCGTCTTCGGCCAGCGGCTCCAACGCTTTCAGCTGCTCGAGATCGCGAATCCAGCTCTCCCCCAAGTGGGAGCTGATGAGGGTGCTGAGGCCGGGGTTGGCCAGGCGCACGAAGCGCCGCGGCGTGACACCGTTGGTCTTGTTGCTGAAGCGTTCGGGCCAGAGGGCATAGAAGTCGGCGAGCACGCTCTTCTGCAGCAGCTCGGTGTGCAGCCGGGCGACGCCGTTGATGGCGTGGCTCCCGACGCAAGCCAGGTTCGCCATGCGCACGCGCTTCTCGTTCGCCTCGTCGATGAGCGACACCCGTGCCACCCGCGCCTCGTCGGCGGGGAAGCGCAGGCGCACTTCCTCCAGGAAACGGCGGTTGATCTCGTAGATGATCTCCAGGTGGCGGGGCAGCATGCTCTGGAAGAGCGGCAGCGGCCAGGTCTCCAGGGCTTCGGGCAGAAGGGTGTGATTGGTGTAGCCGAAGGTGCGCTGGGTGATCTCCCAGGCTTTCTCCCAGATCACTCCACGTTCGTCCACCAGCAGGCGCATGAGCTCGGCGATGGCGATGGAAGGGTGGGTGTCGTTGAGCTGCACCGCGAACTTCTCGGGGAAGCGCTCCAGAGGCACCCCGATCAGACCGTGCACCCGCAGCATGTCCTGGAGCGAACAGGACACGAAGAAGTATTGCTGCATCAGCCGGAGCTTCTTTCCGACTGCGGGCTCGTCGTTGGGATAAAGGACCTTGGTGAGCGTCTCGGAGATCACCTTCGCGTCCACGGCGCGGTAGTAATCCCCGACGTTGAAGGCCTGGAAATCGAAGGACTCGCAGGCCTGCGCGCTCCACAAACGCATCGTGTTGCAGGTGTTGATCTCGTAGCCCAGGATCGGCGTGTCGTAGGGGATGCCCAAGACGACGTGGCCGGGCACCCAGCGCACGCGGTAGCGCCCGTCGCCATCGTGGAAGCCCTCGGTGTGCCCGCCGACTTTGACGGCGCAGGCGATATCGGGGCGCACGATCTCCCAGGGGTTGCCGTGGCGCAGCCATTTGTCGGTGATCTCCGCCTGCCAGCCGTCGCGGATCTCCTGATCGAAGATGCCGAACTCGTAACGGATGCCGTATCCCACGGAGGGCATTTCCAAGGTGGCGAGGGATTCGAGGTAGCACGCCGCCAGCCGCCCCAGGCCGCCGTTGCCCAGACCCGGCTCCTCCTCTTCGTCGAGGATGAGATCCAGATCCTGGCCGAGCTCGGCGAGGGCCTCCCGCGCCGCGTCCTCGATGCCGAGGCTGAGGAGGTTGCTGCCGAGATGGGGGCCCACCATGAACTCCGCCGACAGGTAGCAGGCGACCTTGATGCTGTGGTTGGCGTAGGTCTCGTGCGTTTGCATCCAGCGTTGCAGGAGACGGTCACGGACGGCGTAGGCGAGGGCCAGGTAGTAATCGTGCGGCTTGGCTTGCCGCAGCATCCGGCCCAGATGGAAGGTGAGGTTGTCGAGCACGGCGCGCTTCAAAGGTTCCACTCCGAGTCCCGTCCGCACGGGATCGGCGGCGTACCGCGAGTTCACCGCGGATGCGATCCGACTCTCCATCGTCAGCCGTCTCCCTTCTTCTCCAGATGTCCGCCGAAGGCATGGCGCATGGCGGAGAGCACCCGGTTCTGGAACTCCGCTTCCTGGCGCGATTCGAAACGTTCATAGAGGGCGGCGGTGAGAACGTGCGCCGGGACGCCGGCGTCCACGGCGGCGTGGATCGTCCAGCGGCCTTCGCCGGAATCGGAGACCCTGCCGGAGTACTCGGCGAGCTCGGGGCTGCGGAGAAACGCCGCCGCGGTCAAATCGAGCAGCCACGAGGCGATGACGCTGCCGCGCCGCCAGACCTCGGCGATCTCGGCCAGGTCGAAGTCGTAGCGGAAATGCTCCGGATGCCGGAGCGGCGTCGTCTCCGCGTCGACGGGACGGTGTTCGTCGCCGACGTTGGCATGACGCAGCAGGTTGAACCCCTCGGCGTAGGCCGCCATCACGCCGTATTCGATGCCGTTGTGCACCATCTTGACGAAGTGGCCGGCGCCCGGCGGGCCGCAGTGGAGATACCCGGCTTCGGCGCTGCGGCGCGGCGAAGCATCTTCACGTCCCGGTGTGGGAGGTGCCGCGCCGACTCCCGGAGCCAGGGTGGCGAAGATGGGCTCGAGGCGCTGCACCGCCTCGGTTGCGCCACCGATCATGAGGCAGTAGCCGCGCTCGAGGCCCCAGACACCGCCGCTGGTGCCGCAGTCGACATAGTGGATGCCGCGAGCGGCGAGCGCTGTGGCACGGGTGATGTCGTCGTGATAGTGCGAGTTGCCGCCGTCCACGACGATGTCCCCGCGCCCGAGCAGCGGGGTGAGCGTGGCGAGCGTCGCGTCCACCGCGCCGGCCGGGATCATGAGCCAGATCGCCCGCGGTGCCTGCAACTGGCGGACGAGATCGGCGAGCGAAGAAGAGGCGTGCGCGCCGGCGGCGGCGAGTTCCTGCACCGGCCCGGGCGCCTTGTTGTACACCACGCAGTCGTGACCGCCGTGCAACAGACGCCGCACCATGTTGGCGCCCATGCGGCCGAGACCAATCATGCCGATCTGCACGTTCGATCCCCCTCGGGAAAGCTGCCGGATTATGGCCGCGCCGGAGGGGCGCCGCAAGGTGCCTCAGGAGAGGGAGATTTCGTCCATGTATTGCGGCACGGTGACCTCCCAGCCCATCCGGGTGCGGATTTCCTCGGCCAGGGCCAACGCCGCCTTCTCCTCGCCGTGGGTGACGATGAGGCGCCGCGGTGGCTGCCGGAAGTGCGAGAGCCATTGCAGGAGGTCCGACCTCCCGGCATGGGCGGAGAGTCCTTGGATCGACCGCACCTGGGCGCGCACCTTCAGCATCTGGCCGAAGAGGCGCACCTCCTCGGCGCCGTCGTGGATCAGGCGGCCGAGCGTCCCCACCGCCTGGTAGCCGACGAAGACGACGGTGGAGCCGGGCCGGCCGAGGTTGTGGAGAAGGTGATGCTTGATGCGACCGCCGGTACACATTCCCGAGCCGGCCATGATGATGCAGGTGCCGCGGATGCTGTTGATGGCCTGGGACTCGCGTCTGCCGCGGACCAGACGCAACCAATGCTCGCTGACCCGGCGGAGCGTCGGGCTCTCCAAAGTCTGCCGTGTCTCGGCGTCCATGTACGCCGGATAGTCCCGGTAAATCTGCAGGACGTCCACCGCCATCGGGCTGTCCAGGAAAACGAGCATCCCGGGAATCCGCTTGGCCTCGATGAGCGCTCCCAGATGCAGCAGCACTTCTTGCGCTCGTTCGATGGCGAAGGTGGGGATGACCACGTTGCCGCCGCGCTCGTAGGTGTCGAGAACGACCGTGGCGAGCTGGTCCGCGATGCTGTGGGCATGGTCGTGATCCCGGATCCCATAGGTGGATTCCAGGACCACGTAGTCGGCGGACTCGACGATGGCGGGATCGTTGACGATGGGCCGGTCGGGCTGGCCCATGTCGCCGGAGAAGAGCAGGCGGCGCGCGTCGGCCCCGTTCCCGGCAGTGATCTCCACCATGGCCGAGCCCAGGATGTGGCCCGCGTCGAGGAAGCGCACGCTGAAGCCCTGGCCCAGGTCGACGGGCTTCCCATAGCCGTAACCCTGCATGAGCGCGAGGGTCTGCTCCACGTCTTGCACGTTATAGAGGGGCTCGTACGGGTGCTGGGCCTTGCGACCCTCTTGCTCGTGCCGCTTCTTCTTGAATTCCAGGTCTTCTTGCTGCAGACGCGCCGAGTCCAGCAGCACCAGCTCGGCCAGGTCCACCGTCGGCTCCGTGGTCAGGACCCGGCCGCGGAAGCCCTCCTTCACCAGCCGGGGCAGGCGTCCCGTGTGGTCCAGGTGGGCGTGGGTGAGGATCACCGCGTCGAGGCTGCTCGGATCGATGGGGGTGCGGTCCCAGTTGCGTTTCTGGAACTCGCGTTCCTGGAAGAGGCCGCAGTCGACGAGCACACGACGGCCCCCGGCCTCGATGTAGTAGCACGACCCGGTGACTTGCCGGGCCGCACCCAGGAACTGGATCTTCATGCGTACTTCAGTGGCTGCCGGCTGCAGCAGCGGCAGTGGAGACGCTCCCCACGACCGGCGCCGCCGCGACCCGGTTGAAACCCAGGTCGAGCAACCGGGTGGCGTCGCTCCACAAGCAACGCCCACGGCTCGCGAGACAGACTACCACGAGTTCGTGCCCGGCGCGACTGGCGCTGGCCACCAGGGTCTGCTGCGCGGCGCGGGTGTAGCCCGGCTTGCCGCCGTTGGCGCCCTTGTACATGCGGAGGAGCTTGTTCTTGTTGTAGAACTCCCGGCCCCGGGGCGAGCTGCAGCGGTAGTACTTCGTGCCGGTGATCTCACGGAACTCGGGGTTGCGCATGGCGTAACGCATGATGCGCCCGAGGTCGCGCGCCGTCGTGTAGTGCTTCGTACTGGTGAGACCGTGGGGATTGGTGAAGTGGGTCGCCGTGCAGCCCAGCTTGATCGCCTTGGCGTTCATCATCATGGCGAACTGGGCTTCCGACCCGGCGAGGTACCGGGCGATGGCGCGGGCGGCATCGTTCCCCGAGCGCAGCAGCAAACCGTAGACGAGCTCGCGCAACGTGATCCGCTCGCCGGGAACGAGGCCGATGACGCTCGGCTCTACGCGGATGTCGCTCTCGCGGATGACGACGATCTCGTCCAGCCGGCCGCTCTCGATGGCCACGATCGCGGTCATCACCTTGGTGGTGCTGGCGGGATAGAGGCGCAGGTCGGGGTTCTTGGCGAACAGCGTGCGACCGTTCTCCGAGTCGATCACCACAGCGGCGCGAGCCACTACTTGGGCCTCGCCGCGATTCACCAGCCCCATGCAGACGAGTGCGGCCACAACGACCGCGAGTAGAGAACGCACGATGCTTGCCCGGAGCGCCATCCGCACCACCTCACCACCCGAAGCCCTGGCGACTCGCCGCGCCGGCCGCAGGAGCGACGGGCGCGTCCTCGATTGGGCGCTGCCCGGAGCCGGCGCAGCGCAGCGCGGAATGTACGCAGGCGCCCCGAGGCCAGCAAGCAAAGACTGTGGCCAATGTCACTTCGCCTCACACGACGAGAGTGTCAGGAAGTTTCCGCACGCGTTGCATTGCGACGACAGTCTGCTGCCTTCCGCCTACCGGGTCTGGGGGAAGGAAAGATCGGGGCCGCGTCGCATGCCGGAGGGCCAGCGCGAGGTCACGGTCTTGAGGCGCGTATAAAATCTTACACCTTCGGGGCCATGCATGTGGTGGTCCCCGAAGAGGGAGCGTTTCCAGCCACCGAAGCTGTGGTAGGCGGTGGGGACGGGGATGGGAACATTGATCCCCACCATGCCGACTTTGACCCGGGCGCAGAAGTCCCGAGCGGTCTCGCCGTCCCGGGTGAAGATGGCGGCGCCGTTACCGTACTCGTGCTCGTTCACCAGGCGGAGCGCCTGCTCGTAGCTCTCGGCGCGCACCACGCACAGCACCGGGCCGAAGATCTCTTCCTTGTAGATGCGCATCTCCGGGGTCACGCGGTCGAAGAGGCAGCCCCCGAGGAAGAAGCCGCCTTCGTGCCCCGGCACCTGGTACCCCCGGCCGTCCACGACCAGGTTGGCCCCTTCGGCGACGCCGGTGTCGACGTAGCCCGCCACCTTGGCGCGATGGGCACCGGTGACGAGGGGCCCCATTTCGGCCTTCGGATCGGTGTGGGGGCCAAGGCGCAATTTTTCGATGCGGGGCTTCAACTCCGACACCAGGGCATCGGCGACCCGGTCGCCCACGGCGACGGCCACCGACACCGCCATGCAGCGTTCCCCGGCGGAGCCGTAGGCCGAGCCCACCAGGGCGTCCGCGGTCACTTGCAGATCCGCATCGGGCATGACCACGAGATGATTCTTGGCGCCGCCCAGGGCTTGCACCCGTTTCCCATGTGCCGTGGCGGTGCGGTAGACGTGCTCCGCCACCGGAGTCGAGCCGACGAAGCTCACTGCGGCGACGTCCGGGTGGACGAGGAGTGCATCCACGGCCACCTTGTCGCCGACGAGGACGTTGAGCACGCCGTCCGGCAGCCCGGCTTCGCCGGCGAGCTCGGCCAGCCGTAGCGCCGCAGAGGGATCGCGCTCCGAGGGCTTGAGGACGAAGGTGTTGCCGCAGGCCAGAGCGATGGGATACATCCACAGCGGCACCATGGCAGGGAAGTTGAACGGGGTGATGCCGACGCAGACGCCGAGAGGCTGGCGCACGGCATAGCTGTCGATGTTGCCCGCCACGTTCTCGTTGTGCTCGCCCTTCAGCAGCTGCGGGATGCCGCAGGCGAACTCGATGATCTCGGCGCCCCGGAGCACCGAACCCAGGGCGTCGTCCAGGGTCTTGCCGTGCTCGGAAGCCACGAGCTTGGCGACGTCGTGCTTGTGTTGTTCGACGAGATCGCGGAAGCGGAACATCACCCGCGCCCGCTGCGCCGGCGGCGTCGCTGCCCAGCCCGGCCATGCCGCTTGGGCGGCCTGGACGGCGGCGTGCACCTCTTCGGTGCTGGCATAGGGAGCCCGGGCGCTCACCTCGCCCGTCCCCGGGTCGAAGACGTCGCCGAAGCGGCCGCTCGTTCCGTCCACGGGCTTGCCGCCGATGCGATGCTGCAGAGTCTTGGGCACGATCGCCTCCCGTCCGGAGCCTCGGGCCGGAGCATAGCGCCGGGCTGCTGCCGCAGGCTATGGGATCGTAGCCCACACGGCGGGCGCAGGTCCCGCCGTCGCTGCGCGCGTCGATCCGCTGCACCCATGGGCGGCGTCAGACCTCGATGTCAGCGCCCGAGGTCCAGCCAGGTGCCCGCGCCGGCCGCCGAGGCCATTTCGTAGACCATGGCGGCGGCCGCCACATCTTGCAGAGCCGTACCGGTGCTGTCGAAGAGGATGATCTCGTCCTCCGATGTACGGCCCGGGGCGTCGCCGGCGATCACGGCGGCGAGATCGGCGTGCACGTCGGCGCGGGTGAGGAGTCCCGCCTCGAGCGCATGGTGCAACTCACCGATCGTGGCGCACTGCTCCAGGTCGTCGACGACGATCTTGCAGCCGGCCACCAGGGTGGGCTCGAGCTCCTGCTTGTCGTCACTGTCGGCTCCGACCGCAGCGAGGAAGGCTCCAGGCTGCAGGTCGCCAGGCCGGAGGAAGGCGCGCCGCGACGGCGTGCAGGTGACGCAAACGTCGGCCGCGCGCGCGGCAGCACCGGGATCGCCGGCCGGCTCCACTTCGAGCCCCAGCTCCGTGGACATCTCTTCCAGGAAGGCGCGCAGGCGCGGCGCCTCGGTGTCGAAGGCCCAAACGCGCCGGAGCGGGAGCACGCGGGCGAGGGCCCGGAGCTGCACGCGCCCCTGGTTCCCGCAACCGATGATGGCAGCAGCGGAGGCGCTTGCCCGCGCCAGGCGCTTGGCGGCGGCGGCCGTCGCCGCACCGGTGCGCAGGATGGTGATCTGCATCGAATCCATCAGGGCCAGCGGCGAGCCGTTGTCCGCGTCGCAGAGTACGACGACTCCCTGGATCGTCGGCAGCCCGAACCGCTCGCGGTTGCCCGGGAAGTTGCCATTGAGCTTGGCGGCAAAGTAGCTCCGCCCCATCTGCAGACCCGCGGCCTTGAGGTGGAAGCCGCCGCCGGGCGCGTGCACGCCGAGGACCCCAGGCGGCAAACTTCGCCCTGCGGCGTGCAAGGCGAAGGCGCGCTCCACCGCCGCGATGCACTCGTCGATGCCGAGCAACGCGGCGACCTCGCCGCGGGTCAAAAGCAGCGTCTCTCGCCTGCGCATCGGGGTCGTCTCCTCACGACATTTCCGGGTCGGACTCGTCTCCTCACAACATTTCCAGTGTCGATCCCGCGACCGCTTCCACCGGCGGGCTCCCGCGGCGGAAGATCCGGGCGGGAGTGGAGCCGCGCAGCACGGGCAACCCCTCGCCGGCGCGCAGCATTCCTCCCTCTCGCAGTCCCAGCACGGGCGCATCGTTCTCCTCCAGGAACTGCTGGATCCGCTCTTCCTGGGTTTCGCCCATGTGCGTCGAGGCCGGATCGGGATCCAGATAGTGCGGGCTGATTTGGAAGGGCACGAGCCCGAGGGAGAGGAAAGAAGGAGGCTGCACGATCGGCATGTCCTTGGTCGTCTTGATGCTGGGTCCGGCGACGATGGAGCCAGCACTGGAACCGATGAAGGGAGCCCCACGCGACACACGCCGGCGGATCGGTTCGAGGAGGTCGCGGCGGTAGAGCGCATCCAGCAGCCGGAAGGTGTTGCCGCCGCCGATGAAGAGGGCCTCGGCCTGATCGACGGCCGCTGGCGCATCGGACGCTTCGTGGATCGACTCGACGGCATACCCCATCGACTCGAAGCGGGCCTTGGCCTTGGCCGCGTAAGCCGCCAGGTCGTGCATGGCGAACGGAACGAACAGCACCTTGCGAGCGCGGCCCAAGAGCTCGACGATCTCACTCTCGGCGTGATCGAGGTAGCCGCGCCCGTACATCGTCGAGTTGCTGATGAGCAGGATCCGCATGGAATTCACCGCCTGAAGACGAGGTGGTACACCAGACCGGCGGCAGTCGCAGCGCCGAGCGTCGGCAGCATCCTGGCTTTCAGCCAGAAGGTGGCGACGAAGGCGCCGACAGCGATCAAGAGCGCCGGCTCGTCGAGTGTGGCCGGTACCGGCACGAGCAGGCGCAGCCCCATGGGACCGCGGAACGTTTCGAGCTCCGTGAACAGGACGTGCAGCGCGAACCAGATCGCGAGATTCAGAATCACGCCGACGACCGCGGCCGTGATGGCCTCCAACGAGGCTGCCAGCTTCCGGTTCCCTCGCAGCGACTCGACGTACGGGGCGCCGAGGAAGACCCAGAGGAAGCAGGGGACGAACGTGACCCAGAGGGTGACTGCCGCTCCGAGGACTCCGGCGACGAGCGGCGGGAGCTCGCCGGCGCTGCGGTATGCCGCCACGAAGCCGACGAACTGCAGCACGAGGATGAGCGGGCCCGGCGTCGTTTCCGCCATGCCGAGCCCGTCCAGCATCTCGCTGGGCTGCAACCAGCCGCGGAGCCCTACGGCCTGCTGCGCCACGTAGGCGAGGACGGCGTAGGCGCCACCGAAGGTCACCACCGCCACCTTGCTGAAGAAGAGCGCCTCTTGGACGAAGACGTGCTGCATGCCTGCACACACCGCCACGATCGCGATGGGCGCGAACCAGAGAACGAGACCTGCCGCCGCCACCTGCAGCGACCTTGCGAGGTGCGGCATGGTGTGAGCGGGCACCCGATCGTCGAGCAGCGCATCCACGACAGGTTTGTCGTCGCGGTTCTCCCCGTCCGGTGTTTGCAGCTGGGGGAGTTGTCCTGGACGAAGCCAGGCGCGGAGGGCGCCGGCGATCCCGGCGCCGAGGACGATGAGCGGGAACGGCACCTGGAAGAAGAAAATGCCGACGAAGGCGAGCGCGGCGATACAGACCAGTGCGGCGGTCCTCAACACCCGGCGGCCGATGCGCACCACGGCCTCGAGGACCACCGCCAGCACCGCGGCCTTCAGGCCGAAGAACACCGCGACGACGAAGCCGAGCCCGTGCAGGCCGGCATACAGCATGCTGAGCGCGAGCATGACGGCGGCGCCCGGCAACACGAAGAGGATCCCCGCCACGAGCCCACCGCGCATACCGTGCAGCAGCCAGCCGATGTAGATGGCGAGCTGCTGCGCCTCGGGGCCGGGCAGCAGCATGCAGTAGTTGAGCGCGTGCAGGAAGCGGGGCTCGCCGATCCACTTCTTTTCCTGCACCAGGATCCGGTGCATGGTCGCGATCTGCCCCGCCGGTCCGCCGAAGCTGTGGAGCCCGACGCGCCACCACACGGCGAGCGCGTCGCTGAACGTCACCGGAGCCGGTCGGCGTACCGTCTCGATCATTTGCTTCTCCTGAAGCTCCGGTAGAGATCGTCGAACACCGCCGCGCCCCGGGTCAGCCGCTGCGGATCCTGCGGCTGGGACATGCAGATGCCGGCGATCAGGCGCTCGATGCCGGGCGCCTCGGGCCGCCTGAACTTGCAGTCCTTGAGGTCGATGTCGTGGACGATCTCGGCGATGTGCCGCAGCGCCGGATCGTCGAGGCCGAATCTCTGCAGCAGGACCTCGAAGGTGCAGTGGTCCCCCTGGTGGGTGTACTCGGCCGCGAACATGTCGAAGCGCAGCTCACCGGCCGCCGGCCGATAGCCCTTCGCCGCCACGAAGCGGAAGCGCGCCTTCGGGTCGATGCACTTGCGGATGAGCCAGGCGCTGGCGATCCGGTCGATGTGGATGCCCTTGCGCGTCACCCAGGTGCGGCCGTGCATGCGAGTGGGCGCTGTGGGCTTGGAGGCGCGCCCGTGTCCCGCGGCGGTCACCGACGCCGCCCGCAGCCGCGACTCCAGCGCGGTCAGCGCTGCATCGGCGGTGACCCGTCCCGGAGCCCCCAGGAAATCGATCGCCACGATCTCGTCGCGCCGGCGTTTGAGGCGCGCCAGCTCCGCTTCCCCCTGCGCGCGTCTCTCCGGCGCGATGGTGGCGCGGCGCGGCAGGTCCTCGCGCGCCCGGCGTGCCTCCTCCGCGACCACGGCGTAGTCGGCGTCCCGTGCGGAGCGGAACATCGCTTCCACCTGGGCGTCGGACAGACCCTGCACGAAGCGGGCTTCGCAGATCGACGCCTCTCCGCCTTGCGGCGCGATCTCCTGCAGGACCCATTGGAAGTCCTCTTGCGCCTGCTCGCTACGCGGCAACACGTACACCGAGTTCTTGATCGCGATGGCCCCAAGGCGCTGCAGACGCCGCCAGACCTTGACCCGCAGGTAATCGGGCTTGGGCGGGAGCTGGTGGATGAGCAGCAGCCACTGTGCCTCGCCGGCCGGCGCCATCTCGCCTCCGATTCACTTGATTCCATGCAGCTGATTCAACTGTATCATCCGAGCGAGGGGGAGACAAGTCCGGATGCGCATCACCTGCCCGCGGTCGGGGGCACGAAGGTTCCCCCGCAGTCCGGACTAACTCCTTGTCGTACAGATACTTGATGGAGAAAAAATGCGCCGCCGAAGTTGCGCGGCCGGCTCGCGTCGGGCGGTGCTAGACTCTTTTTCTCGCTGGCGCTCGTTGTGGCGGTCTCGCTCGCAGGCCATTCTTTCTGGCTGTGCCGTGCCAGGACGGTCGCGCTTCTTTATCGGTCCGGGAGCCCCGAAGCAGAAGTAGAGGAGAAAACATGAGCCATCCCAAGCATGTCCCCGGCACGTTCTCGTGGTTCGAATGCGGCACCACCGACGCCGCCGCGGCGAAGAAGTTCTACACCGGTGTCTTCGGCTGGAAGACCATGGACATCCCCATGCCCGGCGATGCCGGTGGTTTCTACACGCTGCTCAAGCAGGGCGACGAGGACATCGCCGGGCTCTATCAGTTGGATGGGCCGATGTTCGCCGGCGTTCCCTCGCACTGGATGACCTACGTCACGGTGGCGAACGTGGACGAGAGCGCCGCCAAGGCGCGTTCGCTCGGTGGCAGTGTTCTCATGGACCCGATGGACGTTCCCGGTGTGGGCCGCATCGCCGCCATCAAGGATCCCACCGGTGCGACCATCTCCCTGTTCAAGCCCGGCGAGCACCCGGGGGCGGCGAAGCTGGAGACCGGCGGCTTCGGCTGGAGCGAGCTGGCCACGCGGGATACGAAGGCGGCCAAGCTGTTCTACACCGAGCTCCTCGACTGGAATGCCAAGGAAGACACCGGCCCCATGAAGTACACCGAGTTCCAGGTCGGCGGCACGTCGGTCGGCGGCATGATGGAGATGACACCGCAGCACGGGAACGCCCCGCCGCATTGGCTGCCCTACGTGATGGTGACGGACTGCGATGCCGCCGCGGCCAAAGCGACGAAGTTCGGCGGGAAGCTCCTCGTGCAGCCCACGAGCATTCCCAACGTGGGTCGCTTCTCGGTGATGCAGGACCCGACGGGGGCCGTGCTCGCGGTGATCAAGCTCGAGCACAAGCCTGCGGCTCGGTGAGAGCCGCACGCCGGGGAACGGAGCGGATCTGAGCCGCCGTACGCGCATCGCCTTGGTGCAGCAACGCGCCACGATGGACCTCCAGGCCAACCGACGACGGGGCCTGGAGGCCGTCGAGGCGGCGGCGCGTCGCGGCGCCCAACTGGTTTGCTTCGCCGAGCTGGGCTTCGACCCCTTCTATCCACAGACGACCGCCACGCCGGAGATCCTGTCGCTGGCGGAGCCCGTGCCCGGGCCGACGACGGCGGAATTCTCTCGCCTCGCCGCCGACCTGGGTGTGGTCATCGTGCTCAACCTCTTCGAGCGCGATGGCGCCAGCACCTACGACACCTCACCCGTCATCGATGCGGACGGGACTCTCCGCGGCAAGACACGGATGGTCCACATCACCGACTACGCCTGTTTCCACGAGCAGGGGTACTACACACCGGGGGACCGCGGCGCCCCGGTCTTCGACACGGCTTGCGGCAGGATCGGCGTCGCCATCTGCTACGACCGTCATTACCCGGAGTACATGCGGGCGCTCGCTCTCGGTGGCGCCGAGCTCGTGGTGGTGCCGCAAGCAGGCAGCGTGGGCGAGTGGCCCGAAGGAGTCTTCGAAGCCGAGCTCCGCGTCGCCGCCTTCCAGAACGGTTACTTCACCGCACTCTGCAACCGCGTGGGGGAGGAGCCGAAGGTCACCTTCGCCGGCGCGTCGTTCGTCTGCGATCCCGCGGGCATCGTCGTGGCGCGCGCCGGCTCCGGCAGCGAGGAGATCTTGCTCTGCGACCTCGACCTCGGCGCCGTGGGGACCTCGCACGCGCGCCGGCTGTTCCTGCGCGATCGCCGCCCGGAGCTCTATCACGACTGGCTGGCGCGCAGCGGCCGAGGAACGGTGGAGAATGCCGGCGTCACTGATCCGGGAAGCGCGAGCGGATCGCCGCCGGTAGGGGCCCGTAGCCCTTCCAGTCCTTGAAGCCGTCGTGGTCGGAGGAGCCCAACCACGAGGGCTGGTTCTTCTCCTTCAAGTACTCCATCTCCAGGATCGGCATGGGAGGCTCGAGTTCGCGCAGATCGTCGAAGTTGATGTCCGGCAGGAAGGCCGGCAGACGGAGCCGCAGCCCCGGGATGTAGACGCGCACCCCCACGAGAGGCGTCTCCGGGACATCGACGGCAGGAACGGTGTGTCTGCCGTTGGTCCCGCCCGCATCGGACGAAACCTTCACCATCTCGGCGCCGACCGGTGAGAGAGGCGTCACCCAGTACATGAAAGCCATCGGCCGGTGCGTGCCCGACCGCCGCAGCCAGCCTCCCTGGATGTCGTGCACGAGGTAGAAATCGTAGGGAGCCGGCGGCCCCTCGATGCGGTCGTATTCCACCTGGAAGGTGTAGTGCGGTGCGAGGAGGACCTCGACCACGTCGTCCGTGGCGGTCGGCAGGTCCAGGCTGAGCAGACGCCGCGTCTTGCCTCCGACCGTGGCTTCCGTCACCCGCCAGCGCAGGCGCTTGCCACCGTGCGCTGACTGCCCTTCTCCCTTTGTTTCCACGTCGTAGTGCAAGCAGGCGCGCCCGAGTCCGAGTCGGACGCGCTCGAGTCGTGCGGCAGCGAACAGGAGGACGTCGGAATAATTCTCGTTCACGGCTCGCAGCGTGGCCTCGTCCGCTTCGTACACCCGCGTCCTGTCGCCGGCGAGGCGGATGAGATCCGGGTAGCCGTTGATCAGCGTGAGGCGGGCGACGAGATGGGCCGCACGCCGCGCCTCGTGCGTCTTGGGCGAGCCGTAATAGCCCGCCCGGAAGAGAGAATCGATGCGCGCGATCTGCGCCTGATTGGCCTGCGCCCGGGCCCCAGCCAGAGAATCGAGAAAGGCCGGTGTGAGCCGCACGACGGGTACGGCGAGGTCACGGGCACAGAGCGGGCAGGTCGCGGGCGGATCGTAGGGTTCCACGGCGGCGTCGAGGGCCCAGGTAGGGGAGAGGAGGGCTCCGCCTGCAGCCAGGAGACACACGGCAACCGCGAGGACGGTGATGCGTGCGAAAAGCTGGGCTCTCCGAGCCCCTCGCTTCGAGCCCTGGAGGGATCCTGAGCTTGGCGCTTCCATCTCGACCTCGTCTCGCGACCCACCCGCCGGCGCCTAGTCGCATTCTAACTCATTGCCGCAGGTTGAGTTTTCTGCTTTCCAAGACCGCCCTCGAAGGCTGCATCGGTAAGAAATACAGGCTCGTCGTGTCAGGACGGGTCGCGGCCTCTAGAGACGACATCGACAGCGGCACGATGTCTCCGTACGCCCACTTGTTGTCGGGGGCTCCAGCCCGGGCGGCGGGAGGGAAGCGGACTGCAGTGCCCCATGGGGCCGCGAAGTGGAGTAGGAGTCCGTCTCCGCGGGCCGTGTGGCGCATGCGAGCCCACCCCCGCGGAGGACAATCGCAACTTCCGTACCGTCGCTAGATCAGGCGAACCCTGAAAGGAAGCGCTGTCAGGCGGGCCTCTGACATCTCGTCAGTTGGGGTCTGGCGAGTCTCCCTCGGCCCCAGGCGCTTTCTCGATTCGATTCGCCAGGGCCGAAGCGATCTCCGGCTGCTCGACGAGCTTTTCGATGAAGGTGCGGCTTGCTTGCACAACCATGGATTGAAGGTTGGCGAAAACGTTGTAGGCCAGCGGTGTCTCGCTGGTGAGTTCTTGCACGCGCGCCAGGACCTTCCGCGCCATCGCTTGCACCTGTTCTGGATCCGCCGCGGGGCGGGCTCCAGGGGCCCGGAAGTGCACCACCGCTTCGAGGGGACGAGAGGAAGCTGCAGGATCACGCCGCTCCGCCAAGGCCGCAGCCGAGAGCTGACGCTTCAGCTCTTTGTGGATTCTCGCCATGCACGGACTCCGGGGGAGTTGCTGTCGCGAGTATATCACCGCGACCGCGACCGCCTCGGAGTCGTATGCCGGCGACCGCCGAGATCGCGGCCCATGAGCCGTTGCAGCGCCCGTTTGGCCACCGGCACACCTCGGCCCTGGCGGTCCACGGGGACGCCCTCGAGGCGGACGCAGGATTCGAAGATCGCCTTCTCCACCTGATTCGGCGTGGCCGCTGGTTTGGCTTCCCAGAGGAGTGCGGCCAATCCAGCGACGTGGGGCGTCGCCATCGACGTCCCCGACATGCTCTGGTAACCGCCGCCGGGCAGGGCCGAAACGACGCCGACGCCTGGGGCCAGCACATCGGGAACGACCGGGTCCTTCCGGCGCCGGAACCGGTCGCTGGAGGAGAAATCGGCCACGGTATCGTCTTCGGCGCTGGCGCCCACGGAGAGCGCCTCGGCGTAGTTGCCCGGTGAGCGGCTCGTGCCTGGACCCTCGTTGCCCACGGCGAAGACCGGGAGCACGCCGCGCTGCCGCAGGATCCGCGTCAGCTGCAGGAAGTCGTCCCAGAAGCCGGGAAAGCCGAGGGACATGCTGAGGACCTTGCACCCTTGGCCGACGACCCAGTCCATGCCGCCGAGGACGCGGGCGACGACGTCGCCACCCTCGATGACGAGGGCCGAGCACAGGTCCGCCTTCGGCGCCATGCCGATCGCCCTGCCGGCGACCGGCCGGCCGGCGATGGTTCCCGCGGTATGGGTGCCATGGTCCTGGGTGTCCCGGGGTGTCGCGTCTCGTGTCTTGCGGCCGAGCCAATCGAACTCGGCGAAGCTGACGATGGCGTCACGGAGCGCCGGGTGTTTGCCGTCGGCGCCCGTGTCCAGGTGACCGACGCGGATCCCCTTGCCGGTCAGGCCCTCTTTCCACAGCTCGGGGATGCCGAGGCGCTCGATGCCCCAGGTGAGCTTGTCGGTGAGCTTTGCCGACTTGCGGCTCACCGGGCGGATGAGGCGGAGCGGCGGCGCGCTCGCCACCCGTCGCACCCGCTGGTCACTGCGCAGCGCCGCGAGGCCGTCGCGGTTCACGGTGCCGAGAAGCACGCCCAGGTTGGGGTAGTAGCGCCCCGCGGGAACGGCGCCGCGGCGCGCGCCGACGGCGGCGGCGAGGGCACTCGTCTGGCTGTTCTCGAAGTGGGAGAAATGCTGGAGTACGGGCTCGCCCACGGCATCCGGCTTGAGAAAGACCAGGACGCTGGAAACGCCGTAGGCTTTCATCTCGTTCAACATCAGCTGGCTCATGACCGCCCTCCTGCCGTCGCGAGGGCCCGCCACCCCTCGTCTCGCCACACCGGCACGACCCGACCGGAAGACGAGACCTGCTACAGCGGGCAAGACCCTCTGAGAAGAGAAACGCGCGCACTCTCCGGAATGCACGCGGTTTGGCTCGAGCCGCGCCGACGCGAGGTCGGCGCCGATCAACGAATCAAATAATCGTAGACGTCGCCGTAAGGTGTTCTGCCGCTCAGCTTGTAATGGTGCGCGACGGGTTCGCCAGCCTCGCGCTCGAGGAGACCGGCTTCGTCGAGCTGCTTTGCCGACGAGCGCGGCAGGACCTCCTGGTGCCGCACCAGCCACCAGAGGGCGAAGGGAGCGCGCATGAAGATCCCGAGCGAATCGGCGTGGGCCAGCTCCTCCATCCAGGGTGCGAGATCCACCGGTCCGAGCTTGAGGCGCGAGCGCTTCCCCGCATCGCCGTGACCCGCGGCCCGGAGTCGTTCGACCGCGACGTCGAGCATGTGCAACGTCATGGTGACGCAAGAGCGCTGCAACGTCTGATAGCCGAAGCCGTGATTGCCGGGCAAGGGTTCCGCCGGCACCGCAGCGGCGTTCAGGACCTGGCGCAGCTTCTCCCACTGCGCGTGCTTGACGGCGACATCGGTTTGCTCGGAGGGCGCGTGCTTGAGCCAGCGCGCTTCGGCCTCGCCGAGCAGCCGGTCCAGGCTGCGCCGGCCGACGCTGTCGCCGAGAACGAGGCCGAGACGCAGGAGCTCGCTCGGACCGGCGGCGCCTCCGGGCAGGCGCAGCGTGTAGGCGTACCATTCGCGCCCCATGACCGCGTCCTCGAGAAAGCGCTGGGCTCCGGCATAAGCGCGCATCGAGAGGTCGAAGGCCCGCGGGTCGAGGCCCTTCAAAGCGCCGAACGGGACTCCGGGCGGCCGCCAGGCTTCCCAGCTCAGGATGAGATCGGGCACCTTGGCGTCGCCGCCCGTACCGACGCCGGCACCGCTCAGGAGCTGGACCTCGCTACCCTTGGCGAAGACGAAGCGGAGCATGGTGTGGGCGACGAGGGCGCGTTTGCCGAGGCGATCGTGGGGCACGATGATGAACTCGACGCGCTCGACCCCCTGCGCCGGGATCCGTGCCGAGCACAGCACGGTGGTGCCGGCGATCGGATTGCCCCCCGTGTTCAACGTACGGATGATGTAGCCGGGTTCGCCCTTGAGGCGGCTCGAGGTTCCCCATTCCACCAGAATGGGGACCATGGCCGCCGAGAGCCCGCCGGGGAGGGCATCGCGCCCCGAGTGCAGGCGCACGGCGTTGGGACTGCTCTCAGCCCAGGCCAGGAGCTCGTCCACGCTGAGCGTGCGAGTCAACGTCATCGCCGGAGCTCCTCGCCGCGGCGCCTACCGCCCGACCTGTCCACCGCTTCCCGGTGGACACCGGTGCAAGTAGTCTACGCACCGGACGGAGAGGAACCAAGCCGTTCATTCGCGACGAGGTGACGCATGCTGTTCATGGTGATCGAGCACTTCCATCCTGGGCAGGCTCCCGAGGTCTACCGGCGCTTCCGGGCCCGGGGACGATTGGCGCCCGAAGGCTTGCGCTATGTCTCGAGCTGGGTGGATCTGCACTTCGAGCGCTGTTTCCAGTTGATGGAGACCGACGACGAGGTGCTCTTCGCGGAGTGGACGGCAGCCTGGGAAGACCTGATCGACTTCGAGATCGTGCCGGTGCGGACTTCGGCGGACGCGGTTGCAGCGATCACACCCACACTGTGAGGCGATGGCAGCAGTCGTGCTGCGTCAAGGGACGCTTTGCACGAGATCGTTGTAGACCTGGCCGGCGAGCTGGAGGGCGGCCTTCTCGATCAGACGATCCTGGATCTCCTGATCCTGCTCGTGCTCGTGGTGGAGGTCGAAGAGACGGCGATCGCTCTCGGGGATCCGCAGCTGGCGTGTGTCGCCGTCGTAGCGGGCGCGCGTGAAGCGGCCGGATTCGGTGAGGTCGACGCTGCGGCGCTGGCCCTCGCGGCCGTGCTCCACGTCCACGAACGCCAGTGTCGCTGTCATCAGCATGTTCCGCGTCCCCTGGAGGACGGTGTAGGTGGTGTCAGCGCCGGCGCGGGTGCGGGCAGTGCGGCGCTCGGCCACCACGTCGGCGTCGGTGGCAGCGAAGGCGTCGATCTCGAGACTCACGACGAAATCGGCGCCCAGGTCACGGCCCAGGCGCATGGCGTCGCGCAAGCTGGGAGCAGTGTGGGCGTTGCCCTGCCGGCGTAGCTCGCGCCGCACCACGAGCGGATCGAGCACCGCCACGAAGAGCGGCGGATGCGTCCAGTGCTCCGCTTCGAGCTCGTCGTTCAGCGCCTCCAGGAAACCCTCCGGAAGCTGCCGGGCGCAGCTGCTGCCCGTGCGCATGGGCGTCATCGCGGCGTGCACCGTGCCGAGCTCGAGCGCTTCGTCGCGCACGCTCTGCGCGCGCTGGCCCCAGGTGGGTTCGGCCCGACCGGAGGTGTCGCCACCCCGTGGATCCCTTAGACCGGCGCCGCCGGTGCAAAGCACCAGGGCCGCCTCGGCGTGCTCGAAGGCGGCGCGATAGTGCCCCGCTGCCAGGTCCGCTTCGCCCCAGAGCACCGAGGCGCGCAGCCGTCCGTCGCGGGCGTCCTTCTCCTGGCGCGGCTTCGGCTCGTACACCGCCACCTGCTCGTAGTCCTGCAGCGCCTCCGCCCACGCGGCCCTCGCCTCCGCGCTCCGGCCCTCGTGCAGGAGCTGTGCGATGGTCTCGTCGAAGCTGGTGCGGCGCAACTCGGCGTAGCCGGGCGGGAGGGCGAGGGGTACACCGACGCTCGCAGCTTCTTGCACCAGTGCATCGCTGGCGCGGTAGAGATCGGCGGCTTGCTGGAAAGAGCCGAGCGTGCGGAAGCGTGCCGCATCGGCGCTGTACTGCGCGATCGCCTGGGCGCCGACGTACGCCAGACGCTGCCGCGCCTCGGGCATGCCCGGATCCTTGCGGAGAGCCTGGATGTAGCGCGCCGCCGCCTCGGCGTAGCGGCCTTGCTGCTCGAGCTCGGCGCCCTGTTCCAGCCGCTTCGTGGCGCTGGCGCAACCGAGAGCCAGAAGCAAGA
>DASRJW010000152.1 GCA_035649275.1 Candidatus Krumholzibacteriia bacterium | reverse complement strand
ACCGGGCGGTGGTGTTGGCCCGGCCCGATCCTTGGCAGCTGACCGGGGCGTTCCACCACGGGGACGGCGCGGGCCATGCCTGGCTGTGCGGCGCCGAGAGCGGCGAGCTGCCGGCCATGACCGCCGCCGAGTTGCAGAGCGCTTGGCTCCGGCTCGGCAACGGTGGCCACGCCAGCATCTGGTCGTGGATGCAAGCGGAGGAAAACGGCCCCGCTTTCGCCTTCGATGGCGGCGTCGTGCAGATCCAGCGCGAGGGGGTCTCGCTCTGGGAGCTCCTCACCCCTGTCGGTGGTTACGATCACGAGATGAGCGATACGGGAGGCACCAACGTCATCCCCGCCGGCACGCCGTGTCTCTCCGGCCGCGATACCGGCTGGCGACAGTTGCATTTCGACCTCAGTCCCTGGAGCGGACAGCGCGTGCGCCTGCGCTTCCTCTTCGGCAGCGACAACGTGCCGTCTCCTTTCGGTCTGCGCGGCTGGCTGCTGGACGACTTCGAGCTGCAGCCGGGGCCGCGAGAGCCCACCGATGCGGCGAGCCCGGAGTTCGGGGGGCGGAGCCTGCTCGTCCGCGCCCCCTGGCCGAATCCTTTCCGCCCGAGTCTGCGCTTCGAACTGCAGGTGCCCCGAAACGCCGGGCATGTGGTTCTGGAAATCCTCGATGCCCGGGGCCGCCTCGTCACCCGGCTCCTCGACGAGGAGCCAGGCCCGGGCGCACGGGTCGTGGTCTGGAGGCCGCAGGATCTACGGCGCCGCCTTCCTGCCGGAGTGTATGGCTACCGTCTGGTCTCGCGTCTGGGAAAGGAAGCAGGGAAGCTGGTACTTTTGCAGTAGACGCATGCAGGGCAACGGCGTATTCGCTCTCGTCGTGGTAGGCCGCGTTTTCTTCTTGGGCCCCGCGCGGCCGAGTCGGGTCGAGGAGGTTGCAACAATGAGGGCTCGTAGCAAGCACTTGAGTGCGTCGACGCCGCCCTGGCGCCGTGTTCGTCCGCAGGCCTTCGCTTTCCTCGCCCTCTTGACCCTCTCTGTTTCCCCACCTGCAGCCGCTTTCGTCACCGCGCCCGCAGCGGAGGCGGTGACGGCGCGCCCACTCCCGGCCGCGGCGGGCGGGAGTCTCCTCGCGGCGCGGGAGCACGCCGTGCGCGCCGAGCGCGCTCTCGAGTCGTCCACGGGCGGTGCCTGGCAGGTGCGCTGGAACGAACGCCTTGGCATCGCGAGCTCCGGCCGCGGTGGTCCGCTCCCGGCGGCGCGAGCTCTCGCCGCCCCCGCCATCTTCGCCGCCGCCGAACAGTTTCGGCGGCAGCACACCGCCCTGCTCGGCTCCGCCGCGGCGTCGCTCGAGCGCACCCGTCTCCTGCATGCCGGGAAAGCCTGGCACGTGACCTGGCAGCAGCGTCAGGCGGAGCGACGCGTCGTCGGCGCCCTCTTGGACCTCACCCTGGCCCGTGACGGGACCGTGGTGGCGTTCCACTCCACGCTCCTCCCCGCTCTCGCGCCGCCGCCGTTCGTTCTCGAGCCGGAAGCGGCGCGCGCCGTGGCGGCCGCGGCGATCGGGCGCGCCGTGGAGCTGGAGAGCTCCGAAGCCGTGATCGTGCCCGTCGACGACGCAGCGGGCCCGTCCGGGGTGGAAGCGGTGGAGATCATCGTGGCGACCCCGAGCGGCGGGCGCTGGCGCGCCCTCGTGGAAGCAGAGCACCAGCGTCTCCTGGCTCTCGACTCCCTGGTGCGGGAGAGCGTGCTCAGCGGCACCGCCCGCTCCCTGGTGCAAATGCGCTACGCCTTCGAGGAACCGGTGGACGTGGTGCTGCCCTGGTTGGAGGTGCGGCTCGGTTTCGGCGAGAACGATCCCCGCACGCACACCAACGGCGAGGGGGTCTTCGCTTTCGATGCCGATCCCGGTGAGGTCATGCTGCGCAGCGGCTTGCGCGGTCTCTACCTGTCGGTGGACAACGAGGCCCCGACCGGATCGCCTTATTACCAACGTCTCGTCCCGGTCCCGAGCGAGGTGGAGCTCCGTATCGGCGGCGCCGAGGCGCGCGCCGACGAGCGCACCGTCTACTATCACGCCAATCTCATGCACGATTGGCTGACGCAGCACTTCGATTTCCACCTGCTCGATTTCCCCATGCCCGCCGTGGTGGCGGCGCTGGATCCCTACACCGGCGACCCGAACTATCCGAACGCCTACTGGAACGGCACGCGGATGGGATTCGGTCTCGGCGGCGCCACGTATTTCAACCTGGGACTGTTCGCCGACGTGATCTACCACGAGTACACCCATGCCGCCACGGAGTACATCTACAAGCCCGGCGGGCCGCTGGTGGGGCCCATCGGCGCCGCGATGCACGAAGGCCTCTCGGACTATTTCGCCGCCACCGTGACCGATGACCCGGATCTAGGGGAGCTCCTCTATCGGACCACCCCGGATCCGGTCCGCACCTTGCAGAACCGTCTCATCTGGCCGGAGCACCGCGATCATTTCAACGAACCGCACGCCAACGGTCGCATCTTCGGCGGCGCCTTGTGGGACACCCGCGAGCGGACCGGCGCCGCCGTTGCCGACGCCTTGGTGCACTATGCCCGCGAACTCTTCCCGCGCAGCTTCGAGGAGTTCCTCGAGGCCATGCTGCTCCAGGACGATCTGCTCTTCGACGACGGCTGGGCCGGCAACGGCTCGCCTCACCGCGAAGCGCTGCTGCAAGCCTTCGGCGCCCACGGCATGGGCCCCCTCGGGGCACACCAGCTCGTCCTCGAGCACCTACCGCTCCAAGACAGCGAGGCGATCGACGCCCCGCGTCCGGTGGTGGCACACCTGCGCTCCTTCGCCGAGGACGACTCAGGCTACGTCCGCCTCAGTTACCGCGTCGGCTCGGAAGGCGAGTTCACCCACCAGGACATGCAGCTCACCGCCGGGCGCAACTACACCGCCTCCATCCCCGGCATGCCGGAGGGAACGCAGGTGGAGTACTACCTGGCGGCGTTGCGCTTCGACCCCACTTACTTCGCCTTCCAGCCGGCGACGGCGCCGGCAGCGGTGTTTTCCTATCGCGTCGGTGTGGACCATGAAGCGCCGCACCTGGAACACGCACCCTTGGTCGAGGTGCCGGCCTTCGGCTGGCCGGCGGAGCTCCACGTACGGCTGCAGGACAACCTAGGTGTGGCTTACGCCTAT
>DASRJW010000151.1 GCA_035649275.1 Candidatus Krumholzibacteriia bacterium | reverse complement strand
GCCGTCGCTTGCAGGGTCCGAAACGAGAGCAGGAGTGAGCCCATGAATGCCGCGATGCGTCTTGCCAGTGTGTTTCTCGCGGTCGCTTTCCTCGCCTCCGGTTGCAACCGCGGTGGCGGCGGTGACGCGGCTGAGCACAGCGAGAAAGCAGGAGGTGAGGCAGCCAAGCCGGCGGTTCCCGCACCCGGTCACAGTGATGCATCCCCGACCCCGGCACCCGGGGTGACGCTCTCGGGCAAGGTGCATCTGATCGGTCAGCCGCCGGCACCGTCGGTTCTCAAGATGGATGCCGACGCGGTCTGCTCCAAAGCCCACCCGGACTCGCCGCCGGTGTCCCAAGAGGTCGTCGTGGATGCCAGCGGCAATCTGGCCAACGTTTTCGTTTTCGTGCGCAACGGTCTCGAGGGCAAGAGCTTCGCCACACCGCCGTCACCGGTGGTCCTCGATCAGAAGGGCTGCATGTACACGCCGCACGTGCTCGGCATGATGGTGAACCAGCCCCTCAAGATGTTGAACAGCGATCCCACCTTGCACAACATCCACGCGCACCCCAAGGTGGATGGCAACAAGGAGTTCAACCTCGCCATGCCGCGTCCCGGGCTGGAGCACACCCGCACCTTCACGAAGGAAGAGATCATGATCCCGGTGAAGTGCGACGTGCACCCGTGGATGGTGTCGTACATCGGGGTCCTGGTGCATCCGTTCTTCGCGGTGACGGACCACAACGGCAGCTTCAAGATCCCAGACCTCCCGGCCGGCACCTACACCATCGAGACCTGGCACGAGAAATACGGGGCCCAGACACAGACGTTGACGGTGGGCGCCACACCCACTGCGGAGCTCGACTTCTCCTACCAGGCGGGCGGCTCCTGAAGCGCGTAAGTATTTGGCCGGATTCGAGATAGAGTTCTGTTTCCGAGGCCGGGCCGGGGTCGTTGCAGAGCGGGTTGGACTCGTCTAGCATGCACCGACCGCGAGGCGAGCGCCGTGAAGGAATTCCCTGACCGGACGGGCGAGACCGAGTGCCCGTTCCCGGGGACGAGCGTCGACAAGGCCCAGCCGCAATGCCCTCCACCACCACGGTGACGACACCGCGCCCCGCTACGCCCCGCCGGTCCGGCGTCTGGCTGCATCGATACGCCGTGCTGGTTGCGGTGTGCACCGCCCTTCTCGTCTTCGCGGGCGGCCTGGTGACGAGCACCGGGGCCGGGCTCTCCGTCCCCGATTGGCCGCTCTCCTACGGCATGGTGTTTCCGCCCATGGTGGGCAACGTGCGCTTCGAGCATGGGCATCGCATGCTCGCCGCCACCGTGGGCATGCTGACCGTCGCCCTCGCCCTCTGGTTGCAGCGCCGCGAAACTCGCCCGCGCCTGCGGCGTCTCGGCTGGCTCGCGGTCGGCGCGGTGGTGGCGCAGGGCCTGCTCGGCGGTCTCACGGTCCTGCTCATGTTGCCGCCCCTGGTTTCGGTGGCGCACGCCTGTCTCGGTCAGACGTTTTTCTGCATCGTCGTCGCTATCGCGTTGCAGACCTCCGCGGGCTGGCGTCAGGCGCCCGCTCCCAGCATCGAGCCGGCCGGGATCGTGTCCTTACGCGGCCTGGCGGTTCTCTCGACGGCAGCGGTTTTCCTCCAGCTCGTCCTCGGGGCGCTCATGCGCCACACCGGTGCCGGCCTCGCGATCCCGGACTTCCCCCTCGCTTTTGGGCGCCTGGTGCCCGCCTTCAGTACGCCCGGCATCGCCATCCACTTCGCCCACCGGGTCGGCGGCGTCATCGTGGCCGCCTGCGTCGCGGCCACCGCCGTGGTGGCCATGCGCCGGCATCGCGAGCAGCGGCCGCTCCTGGTGCCGGCGGTTCTCGGACTCTTTCTCGTGGCCGCGCAGATCGGGCTCGGGGGGTTCACCGTCTTGTCGGCGAAGGCCGTCGTGCCCACGACACTTCATGTCCTGAACGGAGCTTTGATCCTGGCGAACAGCTTGGTCCTGACACTGCGCAGCTTCCAGCTGCTGCAAGCCGCGCCCGCCCGGCGGAACGCCGTGCTCGGCGCCCCCGCGGTGATCCCATGAACGTGCCCAGCCATGTTCTGAGCGCGACTTCGGTACGCACTCGCCTGGCCGACTACGCCGAGCTCACCAAGCCACGCATCACCACACTCGTGGTGCTGACGGCGTGGGTGGGATACATCGTGGCCGGCGGCGGGAGCGCCGATCTCACCCTGCTGCTGCACACGCTCCTGGGCACGGCGCTCACCTGCGCCGGCACCAGCGTGCTCAATCAGGTGTGGGAGCGCGAGCGCGACGCGCGCATGCGCCGCACCCGCCACCGGCCGCTGCCCGCAGGGCGGTTGCAGGCCGCGGAGGCCTTGGTCTTCGGCGCCAGCCTCGCCTTGGCCGGACTCGTGGAGCTCGCGTGGTTCGTCAACCCCCTCGCGTCGCTGGTGGCAGGGGCGACGCTGGTGGCGTACCTCTTCGTCTATACCCCGCTCAAGACCCGCACTTGGTGGTGCACTACCGTAGGAGCGGTGCCCGGGGCGGCGCCGCCGCTCATCGGTTGGGCCGCAGCGCGGGGGACGCTGGACCTCGGCGCCGCCGCGCTCTTCCTCATCCAGTTCGCCTGGCAGCTGCCGCATTTCTACGCCATCGCCTGGATGTATCGCGACGACTACGCGCGCGCCGGCTTCCCCATGCTCTCGGTGCTGGACACGGATGGCCGCCGCACGGGCCGGCAGATCGTGGCCTGGACCGCGGCGCTGGTGGCGCTCAGCCTGCTGCCCGTGCTGCGCGGCGACGGTGGCTGGCTGTACGGTGTCGCCGCCTTGGTCCTGGGCGCCGCTTTCTTCCGCCTCGCTCTCGAGGCGGCGCGACGCCACGATGCCCAGCGAGCGCGGCGCGTCTTCTTCGCTTCCGTCGTCTACCTGCCTCTCCTCTTCGGCGTGCTGGTGCTGGACACGCTGCTCCTGTGAGCACACGGCCCGCGACACTCGAGGGCGTCATGAGCGACGTCACGGACAACGACCCTGCGGTGCAGGTGACGGACGTTTGGCATGCGTACGGCGAACGCCCGGCCTTGCGAGGCGTGGGCTTCGCCGTACGGCGCGGCGAGATCTTCGGCCTTCTCGGACCGAACGGCGGCGGCAAGAGCACGCTCTTCCGCATCCTCTCCACCCTTCTCGTGCCGCAGCGCGGCAGCGCCCGCATCCTGGGACTCGACGTGCAAGCCGACCGCTCCCGTGTCCGGCGCGCCCTGGGCGTCGTCTTCCAGTCCCCGGCGCTGGACCGTCAGCTCAGCGTGCGCGAGAACCTGCGATACCAGGGTCACCTCTACGGCCTGCACGGCGGCGTCTTGCAGAAGCGGAGCCAGGAGCTGCTGCAGAGGCTCGGCTTGAGCGACCGCGGCGACGCTCGGGTCGCCACGCTCTCGGGAGGCTTGCGCCGGCGCGTGGAGCTGGCGAAGTGCCTCCTCCACCAGCCGCAGGTGCTGATCCTCGACGAACCCTCCACGGGTCTCGATCCAGGGGCACGCCTCGAGTTCTGGCACCTCCTCGAGGAGGTGCGCCGCGAGCGAGGCGTCACGATCCTGCTCACGAGCCACATCCTGGAGGAAGCCGAGCGCTGCGACCGCGTGGCGATTCTGGAGCGGGGTCATCTGGTGACGAGCGGCGCACCGTTGGAGCTCAAAGCGGCGGTGGGCGAGGACGTGGTCACCGTCGCGGCGCGCGATCCGGCGCGCCTCGCTGCCGGCATCGCGGCCCAGTTCGGCCTGGCGCCGCGCGTCGTCGATACGAGCGTGCGGCTGGAGCACGGTGCGAGCGCGGCGTTGCTGCCTCGCCTCGTCGAAACGTTTCCCGACGACATCCTGTCCTTGACGCTCTCCAAGCCGACCTTCGAGGATGTCTTCATCCACTTCACCGGACATCGCTTCGATGACGCCGGCGAGAGCGGCAGCGACGGCAGTGCGGCCGGTGCCGGAGCCGCGGGCCGCCGGGGCTCGAGGAGGCACTGATGCTGCTCGCGGCCCTGTCGCTCACCGAGCGCGAGATCGTGCGCTTCTGTCGCCAGCCGAGCCGGGTGGTGGGCGCGCTGGCGCCGCCTCTCCTCTTCTGGTTCCTCATCGGCTCCGGGATCGGCGACACCTACCGCCTCGATCCGACGATGCACGCCCGGAGCTCGCTGGAGTTCCTCTTCCCGGGAACGCTGCTGCTGATCATGCTGTTCACCGCGATCTTTTCCACCATCTCCATCGTCGAGGATCGCCGGGAAGGCTTCCTGCAATCCGTGCTCGTCGCTCCCGGAGCCCGGGGCGGGCTCGTCCTCGGCAAGATCCTGGGCGGGACGACGCTGGCGCTCGCGCAGGCGTTCCTCGTCCTCGTCGTCGCCATGCTCGTAGGGAAGTCGTGGAGCCTCGGCTCCTTCCTCTGGAGCGCCTTGGTGCTCTTCGTCACCGGCTTCGGCTTCACCGGGCTCGGGTTCCTGCTCGCCTGGCAGCTGGATTCCACCCAGGGATTCCATGCGCTGATGAACCTGTTGCTCATGCCCATGTGGATCCTCTCGGGTGCGCTCTTCCCCGCCACCGGCGCGCCGGGCTGGTTGCGGGCGGTGATGGCGGTGAACCCCATGAGCCATGCTCTCGAGGCGCTGCGGCACGCCTTGGCGGCGGGATCCGTGCGTCTCGAAAGCGGATCTCTGCTGGCTTCGATCGCCCGGCCCTTAGCGCTCAGCGTGAGTTTCGCGCTCGCCACGCTGGCCGCGAGCCTGTGGCTCGCGTCCCGTTCGCGCGCCGGGGATCTATCGTGAGGCACGAGGCGACATCGGGTCCGCCGGCACCAGCCCGTTCCTTCCTGACCGGTCGCATGCGCTGGCTCATGGCGTCGCTCTCGCTCGCCGTTCTCGTGCTCGTCGCTCTTGCCGTCATCGCGGGCAAGCGTGAGCTCTTCCGCGGCGGCGTTCTGGTGGATCGGGCCGCCGAGGCGCTCGCCGACTACGGACCGGCCCCGTCCTTCGCCCTGGTGAACCAACTCGGCGACAGCCTGCATCTCGCCGATCTGCGCGGCCGCCCGTGGATCGCCGATTTCATCTTCACCACCTGCGGCTCCATCTGTCCGATGATGTCGGCACAGTTCGAGCAGCTCTCCGGGCAGATCAGCCCCTCGGTGCGCTTGGTCTCGTTCAGCGTCGACCCGGAGCGCGACACGCCAGCGAAGCTGGCGGAGTACGGGGCGCACTACGGTGCCACACCGGAACGCTGGCTGCTCCTCACTGGCGACAAACCGCAGATACGCCGGCTGGCGCAGGAAGGCTTCCACCTCAGCGTGGAGGACGCCTCGCCCGAGGACATCGCCTCCGGCGCCGAGCCGATCTTGCACAGCACGCGTTTCGTCCTCGTGGACGCGGAAACGCAGATCCGCGGCTACTACGACGGCGCCGACCCGGAGGCCGTGAAGCAGCTGCAGGTCGACCTGGCTCGCCTCGTCCGCGGCGAAGTGCCCTAGGAATGAGTTGCACGTGGCCCTCGAGGATCTGCCGGCGCTGAACGCGGGGCTGAACACCCTGAGCGCCCTCTTCCTGCTCACCGGCTTCCTCTGCATCCGCCGGCGCCGGATCGCGGCCCATCGCGCTTGCATGCTCTCGGCGCTGGGCACGTCCACCCTGTTCCTGATCTCCTACCTCACCTATCACTTCCAGGTGGGGACGACGCGATTCACCGCGACCGGCTGGATCCGCCCGCTCTACTTCACCATCCTCGCGACGCACACGGTGCTCGCCGTGGTCATCGTGCCCCTCGTCCTGCTCACTCTCCGCCGGGCGCTGCGGCGCGAGTTCCCTCGCCATGCCCGACTGGCGCGCTGGACCCTGCCGCTCTGGTTCTACGTTTCCGTCACCGGCGTCGTCATCTACGTGCTCCTCTATCGAGTCGCCCCACCCGGCTGATCGCCCGCCGACCCGCGGCCGGCGCGGCCCAGTAACTGTTGTACGGCAGCAGGGGGCGCGTGTAGGGTGTCACTCCTGACCGTCGTGTCTCCCAGATCGAGTGGTCCGAGAGCGAGAGGGTGGCTGTGGCCAGGGCGACGATCACTTCCGTGGGGCACTGGGTGCCTAATAAAGTACTTTCCAACTTCGACCTCGAAAAGATGGTCGAAACCACGGACTCGTGGATTCAGGAACGTACGGGAATCCGCGAGCGGCACATTCTGGAAGAGGGGGCGACCTCGGACCTGGCGGCACCGGCGGCGCGCCTGGTTCTCGAACGCCGCGGCATGGATCCCGCCGACCTCGAGCTCCTCATTGTCGCCACCGTGACCCCGGACATGATGTTCCCGCCCACCGCCTGCATCCTGCAGGAGAAGCTCGGGGCGAAGAAGGCCTGGGGCTTCGACCTCTCCGCGGCCTGCTCCGGTTTCCTCTACGCCCTCGTCACCGGAGCGCAGTTCATCGAGAGCGGCACCTACCGCAGGGTTCTCGTCGTCGGGGCCGACAAGATGAGCGCCATCACGGACTACACCGATCGCAACACCTGCATCCTGTTCGGCGATGCTGGCGCCGCGGTACTCCTCGAACCGAGCGAGGATCCCGCCTACGGCATCCAGGATCACGTGCTGTACGCGGATGGAGCCGGTGGGCCGTTCCTCTATCAGCGGGCCGGGGGAAGCCGCATGCCGGCGAGCCACGAGAGCGTG
>DASRJW010000150.1 GCA_035649275.1 Candidatus Krumholzibacteriia bacterium | reverse complement strand
CGCGCTCAACGCAGCAGGACGGCGCGCTGCGTCTCGCGCCCTTGGGCGCAGTCGAGACGTACCCAGTAGATGCCGGAAGCGGCATCGCGACCGGCGTCGTCACGACCGTCCCAGTGCAAGACGCGCGTGCCGGCGGGGAGGGTTTCACCACGCACCAGCGTGCGCACGACGCGACCGCGCAGGTCGTGGATGCGGAGCGTCACCGGGCCGCTGGTAGCCAAGTCGAAGCGGAGCTGGGTGCGCGGGTTGAAGGGGTTGGGTTGCGGCGGATAGAGAACGAGCCGCAACGGCGCCGCGGCGACGATCTCCCAGGGACCATAGAAGGTGCGCTGGCCGTCGGACTCCACGCCGACGAGGCGATAGAAGTAGTGCTGCTCCGGCTCTACCTGGGCATCGACGAACTCGAAGAGTTGTGGCTCGCCCGCACCGCTCACGAGCGGCGCGTCGTTGCGGCGCGCCCAGGGACCATTGCGCTGGTCGGCGCGCTCGACGTCGAAGTGGGAAAAGGTCGCATCCGCGGCCGCCCGCCAGGCGAGGCGCACGCCCGCCGGGCTGGCGCTGATCTGGATGTCGCTCACCTCGACGGCCACGGTGATGTTGACGCGAAGATCGTACGAGCCATAGGTGTCGGGATCCGTAGGAGGGGGGGGACGGCGGCGCACCTGCAGGTACACCGGCCCGCTCAGCGAGGCCGTCCAGGCGATGCGGGAGGAAAGATCGGTGGGTGACTGGTCGTCGTTCTGGGCGAGCAGGGTGGTGCCGTTCGAAGCCCACAGCCGCATCTCGGTATCGGTGCCGCAGGGCAGGTTCCGGGTTTCGAAGACGTACATGCCGCCGAGAACGGCGTCGAACCGCGTCCAGTCCGAATCCCCGGCGGGATAGATGGTGTGATGCGTGGTGCCGCTCTGGATACCGCCGTTCCGGGCCTGCACCAGGGAGTCGTCCTGCTCGAAGGTATCGTCGTAGAACTCCATGCCGCGCGCGGCGAAGACCTGGCGCATCTCGGTCTCGGAGTCGTGGCCGCGGAGGAACCAGCCGTCCCAGTAGTCCTCGATGCTGATCGTGCTCACCGTGGGTTGCGGCAGGTAGTTGATCAGCACGTCCCAGAAGCTCTCGCGCACGCCGGCGACGCGCATGGGATCATCGTCGGTACTCGGTGTGGCGTCGGCTGTGGTGGTGACGTCATAGGTGTCCCATAGCGTCGCGTTCACCGTGATCTCGTTGCCACACCCCGGGATGCCGTAGGCCGGGGTCTCCACCGTGTAGCTCAGGAGCACGCCCCCGGGGCCCGGCTGGCCCGAGGTGTCGACGTAGAGATCGGGGCGGCTGTAGCCCTTCCAATCGCGCACCAGGTTCTGCAGGAAGGTGGCATAGCCCTCGGACCAGGAGAGCTGCAGCACCAGGCAATCGTTGGGGCCGTGCGAGTCGGCAGGATTGTCGCTGGCGGCGAGGACGAATTCGACGTAATGGCCGAACTCGTGCAAGATCACCGAATCGTCGTAGCCGTCGGAGTCGGTGCTCTTCCCGTAGAGATAGATGGCGCGGTTGCCGGCATCGTAGAACGTGCCGATGCCGCTGCCTTGGTTCCAGTAGAGGGTGAGGGACTGGGAAGCGTTGGGTCGCCCGCCGTTCAAGGCGGCGACGAAGTCCATGCCGTCGAGGGCGCAGTCATAGACGTTGAAGGGGTCGCCGCCCGCTCCCTGGTCCGCCACGATCGGGTTGGCGGTGAAATCGATGTTCTGCGTCGAGCCATGATTGTTGTAGGTGGTGGCGACCGCGAAGATGGCGCTCGTGCCCGTCTGGCGCACGGTGATGAAGAGATCGCTGGTGTGTGCCGATGACGTCCGCACCCGCACCGTCAGGTTGCGGGTCACATTGTCGACCACCTGGAGGGTGAAGGTGCCGGTGCCGTCGGTGGCGCCGCTGGCGAGCAGCTGCTGCGTGTTGGCGTCGACGACTTCGACATCGGCGAAACGGATGGGCCGGTTCGGTTCGCTGCCCGTGAAGCCCGAGAGATTGAACTCCCGATCCTTGTACTGGAAGGTGCCGCGCACCTGGTAGTTCGCCTGCGCCGGCAGGGCGACAGTGAGGGAAAGCAGCGCGGCCGCAGCAATGCGCCTCATCGGCGTTCTCCCGGCGCGGTCGCGGACGGCGTGCCTTGAAACTGCAGGAGATGCTCGCCCGTGGCGGGATCCTCGAGCAGCTGGCCGGTCTCGGCTGACAGGCTCTGCAGGTTGCGCCCGGCGGGGGCGAAGCTGGCGAGGCTCCGCATGTTTGCGCCGGCGGCGCCGGCAACTTCGAGGGCGGCCCACACGGTCACCTGCGGCGAGCCGGGGGCGAAGGCGACCTCCGCGAAGTGCGCTGGACCCGGCCGGAGCGTGCCGCGCCAGACCTCGCGGCGCTCGGCCTCGCTCGCCGACCACATCCACACCACGGCCTCGTGCTCTCGATCCAGGGACTGGAGCTCGAGGCTCCAGCGCCCTGTGCCTGCCGGTTGGATCTGCAGGGCGAGGGGAACGGTGGCTTTGCAGGAGGATCCGCTCGAGGCGCCCGCCGCGAGCGGGGAAGCGAGCGGCGGCGAGACCGGGATCGGTCTCTGCGCCCATGCGAACACCCCGGCGAGCAGCACGGCGGCGGCCGCGGCGAACGTCCAAGTCCGCTTCATCTTGTCACCTCGGGGCCAGGACGGGCGGGATCGTCCCGGTGCGGCGGGCAGTGCGACCGCACCATGCGAGAGCCATCTACCCCATCTTAGCATCGGGGATGCCACGGGTCCAGAAATCGGCCGCAAGGAACGATGGAGAAACTGCGCCCGCTCGGGTGCACGGAGGCTTCGCTTGGGGCGCGACGCAGGGCCCCTTCTATGGGAGAATGCCCCCGCTTCGCGCCGCGGGCTGGCAGGCATCTTGCCCGCGCCGTTGCGACGTGACCCGTGGGTCGGGAGGTTGGGCGTTGGGCTGCCGTCGCGTGCACCTCTGTCTCCAGACGTTACTCATCGTTGTCGCCGGTTGCTCCCGCGCTCCGGACGACCCGGAGTCCCGCTACTGCACCGTAGTCCGCGCTCGCGCCCTCTTCGAATCTGGAGAGGCGAAGGCGGCGCAACGACTGCTGCAACGCGTGGTGGAGGCGGAGCGCCGGCCGGAGGCGTTGGTCAACCTGGGATTGGTGCAGCGGTCTCGGCACGAGCTCGATGACGCCGCCCGCTCCTGGTCGGCGGCGCTGGAGCTGGATCCGGCGGACGTGCGTGCCTTGGTGTATCTGGCGTCGCTGCGTCTCGAAACGGCAAAGACCTCGCCGCGGCAGAGCGCCGCAGCGCTCCACGAAGCGCGCACCTTGGCGGACCGCGCCGCCGGTGTCGAGGCACACAACGCCGCGGTGCAGCGCTTGTTCGCCCAGGTGCTGGAAGCCCAGGGGGACACGGCAGCGGTGCGGTCGCGCCGCGAGGCCGAGCGTCTCGATCCGGGACGGGGTGGTGCGGCGGCGCAGGTCTACGGCCTCGGACAGCTGGTCTTGCCACAGTTCCGGCATGCGCCGCACTTCACGCGCACACCACCGCGCTTCGAGGCGAAGCGGGTGCAGATCCCGGCCACGATGGCGGTGGCGGTGGATCTCGATCACAACGGTCTCGAGGACGTGGTGCTCGGCGGTTCCGGAGCCTACTTGCGCGCGGACTCGGCCCGCGCCGAAGCCGACGTGCCCTGGCTGCCCGTGGACTTTCTCGAGGCGCCCGCCTCGCTGGTCGCCACGGGTCCCTTCGATGCCGACGCCGCCATGGACCTCGTCACCCTGACGGGCGCCGTCACCGATTCACTGCACACCACGCCGGCGCGGCTCTGGATCGTGCACGGTGGCCCGCGGCCACGTTGCAGCCCGCTCGGCGAGTTCACCGGCGTGTCGCACCTAGAGCCTTTGGATGCGGACCACGATGGCGATCTGGATGTGGTGCTGGCGGTGAGCGAGCAAGTCGGGCTGCTCTTGTTGCGCAACAACGGCAATGGGGACTTCGCTGCTCCCGAGGCCCTTCCCGGCTGGGGCGACCTCGGCCCGGCCCGGACTGCGCTGGCGGCGGATCTGGACGGCGATGCGGCCATGGATCTGCTCTGCCTGGATGCGTGGGGACGGGTGCGCGTGCTGGGGGCGCGAGCCACCGGTGCCTTCGCGGAGATCACCATGCTCACTGGGTTGTGGGGTCAGCGCGCCCGCGCTGCGGCTTGCGCCGACATGGATGCCGACGGAGACGACGACATCCTTCTCGGTGACGACGAGGGATTGTGGCTGTGGCGCAACGAAGGCGCCGGACACTTCGAGCGTGCGGCGGCCTACCGCGAGGTGCTCGCGGCGTGGACCACCGATCCCGAGCGGGGTGTGCCGGTGGCGGCCATTCACGTCGCCGATCTCGACAACGACGGTCTGGTGGACGTGGTGACGCAGCACTTCCCGGCGGCGCCACCGGTGCTGGCGGTGGCGAGCGCCACGCCCGCAGGCGGCGAGGACACCGCGCCCCACCTGCGCCGCATGGAGCCGCTCCTCGAAGTGCCGGGTGAGACGCAGCTGGCGCTGTGGCATAACGAAGGCGATGCCCTGCTCTCGGACGTCACCGTCCGTTCCGGGGAAGAGCACGGAGCCTTGGGGCCAGCGCCGCTCTGCAGCGCCGACTTCGACGGCGATGGGGATCTCGATCTCGTCGGCACGACTGCCGACAGCACCTTGGTCTTCCTGTGGAACGTGGGCGGGAACGTGGGCCGCGGCCTCGAGATCGAACTCGAGGGTGTCTCCCGTCCCTCGGCCTGCTTCGGTGTCCGGGTGGAGCTGTACGCCGGGACGCAGGCGGCGTCGGTGGTCCTGCGCGGCCCCGTGGGCTGGCTCGGCATCGGCACGGCGCGAGAGGCCGACGCGGTGCGCATCCTCTGGCCCGATGGCAGCGTGCAGTCCCATCTCGATGTCGCGCTGCCCGAACGTGGCCGCTTGCATCTCGTCCGCGGCGGCCCGCGCTTCCCGTCCTGAGATTCCGGCGTGTCAGGCGTCGAGTGCTTGCATCGCTTGCAAGCGGTGCTCGCGCACGCGGTGGTGAAAGCGCAGCGCCAGCGTCACCCCCACCAGCGTCAATCCCAGCGTCAGTCCCCACCACAGGCCGCGCGGCCCCCAGCCGAGCGGGAAGGCGAGGGCCCAGCCGAGCGGCAGGGCCACGAGCCAGTAGGCGACGGCCGACACGAGCATGGGAAAGCGCGTGTCCGCGGCGCCGCGGAGCGAGCCGATGGCGATGACCTGGGTGCCGTCGGAAAGTTGGAAGGCCGCACCGACGAGGAGGAGCGACACCCCCATCCCCACCAGTTCGGCGTCGTCGGTGTAGATGCGGACGAAGAACTCCGGGAAGAGCGCGAAGCAGAGCGCCGCGACCGCCATGAAACCGACGCCGAGGGTGCCGGCAGCCAGAGCGGCGCGCCGCGCTCCCGCCACATCGTGCCGACCGAGCGCCTGGCCGACGCGGACGGCGGCGGTGGCGGAGCATCCGAGTGGCACCATGAAAGTGGTGCTGCAGAGATTGATGGCGATTTGGTGTCCCGCCAGCTGGAGCGTGCCGAACCAGCCCATGAACATCGCCGTGCAGGCGAAGACTCCCACCTCGAGACCGAACTGACCACCGGCCGGCAGACCGAGGCGGGCGAGACGCAGCAAGAGCTTCCGGTCCGGCGGCCACGGCGGCAGGTGGGTGAGGTAAGGCCTGAGATGCCGGCGGCTGAAGACCCAACCGGCGAGCAAGAGGAACATCGCCGAGCGCGCGATGGTGGTGGACCAAGCGGAGCCGGTGGCTCCCAGGGCGGGCGCGCCGAGGTTGCCGTAGACGAGCACCCAGTTGCCGAAGACGTTGAGCAGGTTGGCGAAGATCATGACGAAGAGCGCCGGCCGGGCGCGGGAGAGACCTTGCATGAACTGGCGCAGCACGGTGAAGAGGAGGAAGGGGAGGACTCCCGGAGCGATGGCGTAGGCGTAGTGGCTCGCGGCGTCCACCAGCTCCGGACTCTGGCCGAGAAGCCGGAGCATGGGCCGGGCGCAGGCGATGAGGAGGAGCGCCGGCAGCGCCAGGACCACGGCGAGGAAGGCGCCATGGTGCATGACGCGGCCACACTCGGTGAAGCGCCCGGCGCCATAGGCTTGCGCCACCAGCGGGTCCAGGGCGGAGAGCGTGCCCAGGCAGACGATGAGGATGGTGAAGGTGAGGGCGTTGCCGAGAGCGACGGCGGAGAGAGGTTCGGGCCCCAGCCTCCCCACCATGATGGTGTCCACGATGCCCATGGCGACGCTGCCGACTTGGGTCAGCACCACCGGGATGGCGAGGTGCAGCGTGTCGCGGAGTTCTCGACGGAACATGGGTACTTTCGTGCTGGTGTCGGGGCTCTCAGGTCTTGTGGCGATCTACGGGGAAGACGGGAGATGGCGCCGGTGGATCGTCCAGGCGGGAGCGATGGGCGCGCTCGAGCACGGCACTCCCGTGGGCGAGCGTGTCGTACCAAGCGGCGCGCAGCTCCGCCTTCTCGGCGGCGTCGAGGTCGCCGGGTGCCTCGGCGACGGTGCGGTGCAGGAGGAGCCGATCGTAGACGACGAGCGCCGCGGCCACCGACAGATTCAGGCTCCCGGTGAATCCCGAGGTCGGGATGACGAAGCGGGCGTCGGCGACGTCGAGCCATTCCTGGGAGACGCCGGATTGCTCGTTGCCGAAGACGTAGGCGGCGCGTTCGTCGCGCGGCAGGGCGGCGAGCGGCAGCGACTCGGGGCTCAGGTGGCTGACGTAGAGGCGATAGCCCTGGGCACGGAGCGCCACGATGGCGCACGCGGCGCTGTCGTGTCGTTGCAGCGTCAACCAGCGTTCGGCGCCGCTCGCGACCGCCGGGTTGATCTCTCCGCTCGCCACATCGCCCCCGACCAGGTGTACGTCCTGGATGCCGAAGGCTTCGCAGGTGCGCAGCACGGCGCTCACGTTGTGGCGGTCGAGGGCGTCCTCCAGGACCAGCGTGAGTCGGCGCCGGCGCGCGGCGAGGACCGCCTCGGCACGGACGAGCCGTCGCGGCGACACATTCGTGGTCACGGCGTCTCCCTGGGCGCTCGTGCCGGTTGCACGGTAGGGCCGCTTGCGTTCATCCTGCAGTCTACACGACGCCGCTGCGGCGGGAATTGCGGTCGTCGAGGAGGGTGCGATGGGCTTGGCACGGGAAAGCTGCAGCGGCATCTGGGTGCCTCTGGTGACGCCGTTTCGTGACGATGCTCCCGATCTGGAGCGTCTCGACACCTTGGTGCATTGGTTGCTGGCGCGGGGGATCCGCGGCTTTCTGGCGCTCGGGACCACCGGCGAGGCGCCGCACCTCGGCGAGGACGAGGCGGCCGTGGTCTTGCGCGCCGTGGTCGCGAGCGTCGCTGGGCGCGTTCCGGTGCTGGCCGGCTGCGGCCGGCCTTCGGCGCGCAGCACGCTGCGGGCCATCGAAGCGGCAGCGCAAAGTGGCGCCGATGGGGCGCTCGTGCTCACGCCGTTCTACTATCGCAAGCAGCTCGGACCGGAGGCGCTCGTCGGTTTCTACCACGAGATCGCCGCCACCGCACCGCTGCCGCTCTTCGTCTATCACCTGCCGCAGGTGACCGAGCTCGACCTCGACGCCGATCTCCTCGGCCGCTTGCTGCAGCATCCGAACATCTGGGGCTTCAAGGACAGCGCCGTGGAAGGTGGGCCCCTGGCAGCGACGCTGCAACGGGCCGAGACGCTGGGTTTCACCGGGCACGGCGGCGGCTTGCTTCCGGCCCTCGATGCTGGCGCCTGCGGCGGGATCCTGGCGGTGGCGCACGTGCTCCCGGAAGCCGGGGTGGCGGTGTACGAGGCGCAGCGGGCCGGGCAGCGCTCGGAAGCGGAACGGGCTCAAGCGGTGCTGACCGCTCTCGTCACCGCCTGGCGCGGCCGGGGCATCGCCGGGGTGAAGTGCGGTTTGCGGCAGCGCGGCCTCGACTGCGGCGAACCGCGCCGGCCGCTCGAACCCTTGCCGGCCACGATGCAGGCTGCCGTGACCGCGGCCGTCGAAGCAGCAGCGCGCGCCGGTTACGTCCGGTAGGTCTCGCTGCCGTCGCCACCCACTGGCGGCGAGAACCTCAATCCTCGAGGCGCTCGATCGCGGCAGGCAGCGTGACGAGAAGCGTGCAGCCGGTGGCGCTCGCCGGTCGATGTGCCGAGCCGGGAGCGTGATAGACGTAGGTGTGGGCGCCGTAACTGCGGCCGCCGTCCTGCACCGTTCCTTGCAAGACGAAGTACTCCTCGCCCTCGGGATGACGGTGCGCCGGGTAGGCGGCGCCGGCGTCGAACTGCAGCAGCAAGGTGATGCCGCGCCTGCCGGGATGATGCCGCAGCACTTTGTAGTGCACTCCCGGTGCGTCGGCGAACGGACGCCAGTCGCGGCGGTCGGTGTCCACGATCTCCGGCTGCAGCTTCGGTGCACTCACAACGGGCGGCTCGCCTGGCGCTCGTTCCAGGTCTGGGGCGGCAGGCCGGTGTCCAACTCGACCATGGTGATGCAGTTCGGCACCGGACAGACGAGCATGCAGAGGTTGCAGCCGACGCAGTCGTCTTCCTTCACCCAGGGAACCCGCCGCTCGCGCTCGGCCTCTCCCAGCACCCCGTGCCCGGTGACGAGATGCGTCACCGGTTCACCGCGCACCTGGAAAGGCACGGGCACCGCGGGCTGCTCGCCGTTGCCCACGTAGATGCACTGGTGCGCCGTGTCCTGGCAGGCGACGTAGCAGAGCTGGCAGCCGATGCAGGTCTTCGGGTCGATGCGCGCCACGATCTTGTAGTGCAGATCGAGATCGCCCCAGTCGCGCACGCTGGGGATGGCGCGGCCGCGGAAGTCCTCGATGCGGGCGAAGCCGTGATCGTCCATCCACTGCGAGAGGCCGTCGACCATGTCTTCCACGAGGCGGAAGCCATAGTGCATCACCGAGGTGCACACCTGCACCGAGGTGCAGCCGAGGGCGATGAACTCCGCCGCGTCGCGCCAGGTGGAGATGCCGCCGATGCCGGAAATCGGCACGGCGCAAGCCGGGTCGCCGGCGATCTGCGCCACCATGTTGAGGGCGATGGGTTTCACCGCCGGGCCGCAGTAGCCGCCGTGGCTGGAGCGGCCGCGCACTTTCGGGCGCGGGGTGAAATCGTCCAGGTCGATGCTGGTGATGCTGTTGATGGTGTTGATGAGGGAGAGCGCGTCGGCGCCGCCCTGCACCGCGGCGCGGCCCGGATAGCGCACATCGGCGACGTTGGGGGTGAGCTTCACGATCACCGGAGTCCGCGCCACCTCCTTCACCCACTCCACGATCCGGCAGGTGTACTCCGGCACCTGTCCCACGGCGGAGCCCATGCCGCGCTCGCTCATGCCATGGGGACAGCCGAAGTTGAGCTCCAGAGCGTCGGCGCCGGCGTCCTCGGTGCGCCGGACGATGTCGTGCCAGGCCTCGCGGGTCGATTCGACCATGAGGGAGACCACCAGGGCGTGCCGCGGGTACTGGCGCTTCACCTCGGCGATCTCGCGCAGGTTGTCGGCGATGGGGCGATCGCTGATGAGCTCGATGTTGTTGAACCCCATGATGCGCTCGCTGCCATAGTCGACTGAGGAGTACCGCGAGCAGACGTTGACGATGGGCTCGCCCACCGTCTTCCACACCGCGCCGCCCCAGCCGAGGTCGAAGGCGCGCTTCACCTGGTCGCCGGAATTGGTCGGCGGCCCGGAGGCGAGCCAGAACGGATTGGGTGCACGGACACCGGCAAACTGGATGCTGAGATCGGCCATCGCGGCCTCCCGAATGCGACTCCCCCAGTGTAGAAGCGGCGGCGCGCCAGAGCAACCGAGCTTGGTTTGAGGGAGCCAGAAGCGCCCGCGGGCCTCGCGACTCAGGGGACCTTGGCCGGCGCCTGGGCGCCGAGCCAACCCGACCAGGGACGCGACACGCTGCCGCCCTCGCCGACCTCCACCACTTCGAGCCGGGCGCGGCCATCGTGCAGCAGATCGAGGCGCATGAAGCCGGGGTGCGGCGAGGCGCAGATCGTGTCGTCGCCATACGACACCGGGTCGGGCCTGGCGATCGAGCCCGCACCGCTCACCAGGGCATAGCGCACGCCGCGCTGGCCGGTGAGCACTTGCAGATTGTGGTCGTGGCCGGCGGCGAAGGCGAGGGGCGGACGCTTGACGAACGCCTGCTCCAGCTGCGCCAGCATGTGCTGATAGTGCGAGTTCGAGAGGTCCTGCCGCACGCCGCCGGACTGGCGATAGAGGGGATAGAGGGAGCCGAGGCCCGGCAGCGGTAACCAGAGCCAGCTCACCGCACGGGTGAGCGGGAAGAGGTGATCTTGCCAGGTGAAGAAGCCGCCGTGCCAGCCGTGCGAGGCCACCGGATAATGAGTGGCGACGACCACGGTTCTCTCGCCCGCATCGGCGAGCACGCTGTCGAGGGCGGCGACGAAGCTCGCCTCGGTGCCGCTCTTGCAGTCCGGAGCGGCCGGGGTGGCGAACTCGTCCTGGATCCACCAGGTGCTGTCGAAGACGACGAGGCGCAAGCGCCTGCCGAGGTCGAAGCTTTCCGGCCCGGGGCAATCGCCCGCGGGCCGGTACTCGAGACCGGGCACGCCGAGGGAGGCGATGTACGCCGCCTGGCGCTGCACACCCTCGCGGCCATCCAGATGGTAGTCGTGGTTCCCCGGCACGAAGAGACCGCGGGCGCCGCTCCGGCGCACGACGTCCGCCTGCCGGCGCAGCACGGCTTCGGCCCGCGGGCGGTCGGCGGCACCTGCAGCGGGGAGACCGTCGGGGTAGACGTTGTCGCCGAGGAAGACGACGAGGGTGCGCGCCGGAGCGCGGGAAGCCTCGGCGCAGAGCGCCTCGAGCACCGGCTCGGGCGCCGCGAGCTCCGGCTTGCCCGCATCGCCGACGAAAAGAAGGGTGCAATCGACGGAGTCGACCGGCGCGGGGGTGACCGACAGGGCTCCCGGAGCGACCCAGGTGTGGCGGAGAGCGCAACCACTCGCGGCAGCGAGGACGAGACCGGCAGCGGCGAAGAGCGCCAGCGCGATGCGGGCGAGGCGAGCGGCCGGGCGGCGACGCGACCGCTGCATGAACACCTCCGCTCGCTCCGTCATGGGGGAGGAATGCGGCGGACGCGGTTCAGACGCGGGTGCGCGCCTGTGGGGCAGCCGGCTTGAGCTTCAGACCGCGCAAATAGCGGCGCAGATCGTAGCGCCAGACGAGGCGCTTCATGCCGCCGTCGTCGAGATGCAGCTCGCTGGCCAGCCGATACAGCACGTCTTCGATGGTCTCGCTGTCCTTGGCCAGACTGGCGCAGCGCATCTTCACCTCGAAGCGAGCGCGATCATCCACTTCCTTGAGACAACCGAGGTCTTCGAGCAGCTTCTCGCGGAAGAGCAGGTCATCGAGGCGTTCGCGCAGGGTTGCGGTCTCGATGCGCTGGCGCTCTTCCTTGCGTATGCGCGTCACGTGGGGCATGAGATCGAGCTGGTCGAGCAGCTCCATCAAGGTGCGCTTGTTGCGCCCGAGAACTTCGGCGACCCGGTCGAGCCCGCCGCGATACTGCGCCACCACGCGGGACACCATCTCCGCCGTGGGCAGGGCTTCCTTCGGCGAGAAGGGCCGTGGTGTGGATTCCTGGAACAACGGGATGGCGAGGCCGCGATCGGTGCCGCCATTGCCGCGCAACGGCATCGGGGGCCCGCTCTCCTCTTCCTCTAGATCCGGCGTTTCCTCCGGCTCCAACTCCATATTGGGCTCGAACTCGTCCTCGCCCAGCGGGTGCCCGTGGCGTTCGGCGGCGCGGATGCGTGAGCGCACCGCCATGTAGTGGCGACGACACAAGCCCTTGGCGTAATGGGCTTCGCTGCAACCCGCTTCGTGGCAGACCTTGCTCACCGCGCGGGCGCGGGCCGGACGCTGCGCCTCGGGATCGAATTCACCGCCGGCGGCGACGGTGCGCCGCATGATGCGGTAATGCGTCTCGCAGAGCTGTTTTGCCAGCACCGGTGCAGCGCACTGCGGTACCAAGCAAGTTTCGTCTGGCGAGCTCGACGGGGCCATGACTTCCCGGCGCTGCGGCACCTCGACCACGGCTGCCAGAGTGCGGCGCGAAGGGCTGCCGTCCACGCCGGTGCGACCGGAGGCCACGGCTTCCGCCACTTGACGCCAGGTGGCATGCATCGCCGCCAGATCACGGCGCAGCGGTTCGAGCGCTTTCTCCAGGGCGGCTCCCATGGCGGCCGCGAGTTTCTCCTGCCTTTGCGCTTCCTGCACTGCGGGAACGGGCGCCGTTCTGCTCTGTGGCTTGGTTGGACGAGGTCGCTTCGGAATGGCCGATCACCCCTGTTTGTCGCAGCGCGGGCGTGTCCATGTACCGGAGTACGCACGAGCACTGCAGCACTTGTGGTTCACAACGCTAGGAGTTGCAAAAAAGAGTCCACTCGCAGAGAGCGGCCACTTCGACGCGCCACTCTAGTCGCCCTCCGCAACCCAACGCAAGTCCCTTCCGCAGCCCTGCACCCCTTGAGTTACGCATGTCTTGGGCGAGACGATGCGCGCGGCGGCTGCCGCGGCGCTCACGAACTGGAAAGGTAAAGTCCCACGGAGATGATAGCAGAAGCAGCGGGGAGCGCCAGCAGAAAAATGAATTTCCTGGTAACCCCTGATCAATCGGGCCGGGGGAGCCTCCAGGGCGGCCGCCGGCGGGGCAGAAGGCCCGAAAAGGCAGCGCCTTGCCGTGGCTGCGCTTCCGGTCCATCCTCCCTCAGGGCGCGCCCCAGGCGCGCCCGCGTCTCACGGTCGGCGTTACGGTGACGGATGACACCGTCTCTGCTGCCGGTGGCGACAGCGGCAGCACACGACGTTTCCACCGCAGCGCGGCGCCAGCAGCGGCGCCGGGGAAGTCTGCATGTCTATGCAACATCGCCGCGCACTCGTCCTGCTCCTCGGCCTCGCCGCCAGCGCGGGCCTCGCCCGCGGGGAGCCCACCGGGCTCGACCTCGTCCGCTTCAGCCATTCCATCGAGACCTTGGCGGAGGCGGTGCGGCCGGCGGTGGTGCAGGTGTTCGTGAGCGGCTACAGCGGGCGCGGCGGCATCGTCGAGGCCACCGGCGACCTGCTTTCGCTGCAGCGCAGCACCGGTTCCGGCGTCATCCTGGGCAAGGATGGATACATTGTTACCAACGCCCATGTGGTCAGCGGAGCGCGGCGGGTGCAGGTGCGCCTCGCCACCGCCAGCAAGGGGCCCGCGGCGCCGCGCTCGATCCTCTCCGCCGCGGGCGAGATGCTGGGGGCGCAAATTGTCGGCATCGACACGGAAACGGACCTGGCGGTGTTGAAGGTGCCGCGGACGGACTTGCTCGCCCTGGAGCTCGCCGATTCGGACAGCGTCCGTGCCGGCCAGCTGGTCTTCGCTTTCGGCAGCCCGTTGGGGCTGCAGAATTCCGTCACCGTCGGCGTGGTGAGCTCGGTGGCGCGGCAGCTGCGCGACGAGGATCCGATGATCTACCTGCAGACCGACGCCCCGATCAACCCGGGCAACAGCGGCGGTCCGCTGGTGGACGCGGAAGGCCGGGTCATCGGCATCAACACCCTCATCCTCTCCCGTTCCGGTGGCAGCGAGGGCATCGGTTTCGCCGCGCCGAGCAACATCGTGCGCAACGTCTTCGAGCAGCTGCGCGCTTCCGGCACGGTGCGCCGCGGCAGCATCGGCGTGCAGGCGCAGACGCTGACCCCGACCATGGCGGCGGCGCTGGGGCTGCAGCGGGACTGGGGCGTGATCCTGGGGGACGTGCTGCCCGGGAGCCCGGCGGAGAAGGCGGGGCTCAAGGTGGGCGACGTGGTCGTGAGCGTGGAAGGCAAGCCGATGGAGAACGGGCGGCAGTTCGACGTGAACCTCTACCGCCTGCGCAGCGGGCAGAGCGCGACGCTCGAATACTTGCGCGGCGGGGAGACGCGGCGCGTGCAGGTGGGGATCGTCGAGCGGCGCGATGTCGCCGGCGAGCTCCTGCCGCTCGTGCATCCCGACACCCACGTGGTGACGCAGCTCGGGATCCTGGGCCTCGACATCACGCCGGAAGTGGCGGCGCACCTGGAGGGGTTGCGGCAGACCCAAGGCGTCGTCGTCGTCAGCCGGGCTGCGGATGCGCCCTACCTGGATCTCGGCCTCCTGCCGGGGGACGTGATCCACCAGATCAATGGCCAGCCGGTGCGCACGCTGCAGGAGCTGCGGCAGAAGCTCGCGGCCTTGAAGCCCTTAGCAGCCGTTGCGCTCCAGGTGGAGCGCAACGGCCTGTTGCAGTTCGTTGCTTTCGAGCTGGAGTAGTTTCATCTCCGAGCTCGAGCCTCAGCGCACGAGCAGCAGCGAATTCGAGCGCCGGCGGGCGACCTCGTCCACGCGGTAGAAGTACACCCCTGAGGCCACGGTGTTGCCGCGGCGATCGGTGCCATCCCAGCGCAAGCGCATTTCCCCGGGACCGGCCATGCCGTCGAGAAGCGTCGTCACCAGCCGGCCGCTGGCGTCGAACACCCGCACCTGCACCGGGCCGCGGGCGTCGAGAGCGAAGGAAATGGTGGCGCCCGAGGCGGGTGCCGGATTGGGCCAACTGCTCAAGCGCTGTTGCGAGCCCTCGGAGGGCGACGGGCCCGTCGCTGTGACCGTGGGCTGCGAGCTGGCATTGGCGGGATCCGAACCGGCGGCGATCTCCGTGCGGTCGGGGAAACCGTCCTCGTCGCGATCGATGCCGATGCGCGTGCCGCTGCCCGACGGCACACCCGTGAAGGTGAAGCTCGTGCCGGGCACCACGAGGGCCAGGAGGTCCTGGGTGGAGAGCGAGTGCTCGGCGCTGTGATCGGGGCGGAAGAAGCCGTTGCCTTCGTAGAACCAACCACGCTGGAAGCCGCCGCGCAGCCCCTTCACGACGACGTCGCAGTTCCCGAGCCCGACCTGTCCCAGCATCGTCTGCAGCCAGGCGTTGAAATCGCTGCTGTTCTTCGTGGTCACGTCGACGCTGCGCTGCGCGCCCACCGACGGCGCCATGCCGGTGTCGAAGGCGAGGAGGAACGCTTCCATGTCGCGCCGGGCGGTGTCGTTGGCGAAGCTGAAGCCCGGGAACTGCAGGAAGTCGAAGAGCGTCGGGCTCGAGCCATCGTGGATGAAGCCGAAGCCGCGCTTCTTCTCCCCCGGCGTGCCGGTGAAACCGGTTTTCTCGTAGAGGTTGCGCAGCTGCGGGATCTTCATGTCCTGCGATTCTTGCAGGGCGAACCGGTTCACCAGCTGCCCGTTCGTTCCCGTCGGCAGAGCGTGGCAGTCGGCACAGCGGAAGGGTCCGTCGAGAGGAGCCCCCACGAAGAGATCGTGGCCGCGCTGGGGGCTCGGGCCCACCGCGGGATTGGGGAAGGAGCGGTCCAAGTTCTGGTTCGGGTTCGGCGGGTCCTGGACGGTCATGATGAAGTTGGTGAACGACTGCATGTCGCCGGCGGACAGCTGCGCGTTCCTGCCCATGAGGCTGATGAAGGCGCCGTTGAAATCGGCGAAGCCGGCCCGGTCGCCCCGCCAGTGCAAGGGCTCGGTGCCGTTCAAACCGCGCAGCGTCTGCGTGGTCATCGGACCCTTCATGGGATGGAAGTTGGTGAGCAGCGGATCGAGCTGGTTTTGCGGCGGGGGCTGCGAGGAGCCGTTCGGGTCGCCGAGATCCCAGGCGAGGTGATCCATGTCGCTACCCGCATGGCAGGAAGCGCAGGCGAGATCGCCGTGGCCGGAAGAGAGACGGCCGTCGTAGAGGAAGCGGCGCCCGTTTTTGATCACCGACGGGCTCGGATCGAAGAGCGCCACGGTGGAGAGCACTTGGCGCGTGTCCGTGTTCACCACCGAGAGGGAGTTGGTGAAGCGATGCAGCACGTAGAGACGGTGGCGGACCTCGTCGAGGGCGAGGCCGCTCGGGCCTTCGTTGACGTCGATGCGCGCCATGACCTGACCGGTGGCGTTGAGAACGCCCACCTTGGCGGAGCCCAAGGCGGCGACGTAGACGAGGGCGCCATCGGCGCTGAAGACGAGAGCGCCGGGCTGCGACAGGCTCTGGTCGATCTCCGACTGCGGCCCCGGGGTGACGGCGTAATTGATGTGCGGGTTCAGGTCCACGAGGGTCGGGCTCGACGGCGCCGCGGGGTCGACGATGGCGACGCGGGTGCGGAGGAAGCGGCCGCGCAGGTTGGGCTCGAAGCGAATGTGGTTCAGGGCGTCGGTATTCGTCACCCAGACCGCTCCGGTCACCGGGTGCACGCCGAGATCGAAGAGGATCGTGCCCAAGTGGTCGATGTAGGTGGGCACGGGCACCGCGGCGTTGGCGTCGAGGACGGCGACATCGTGGTCGGGCAGGGTGTACGGGTGGGTGTCGCTGAAGCTCCTATTGAGCTCGTCCCGCCAGGCGCCGTTCAGCCAGCGCAACACCAGGCCGACGTTGGGCCGCCCCGGCGGGTTCGGGCTCGGCAGGCCGCCGTGGGCCACCACGTCGTCCTCGCCGGCGACGGTGGTCTGGTTGCCGCTGGCGAAGATGCCGGCGTAGACCGTGCCGCCATCGGGGCTCACCGCGAGCGCCCGCGGATCGTTGCCGAAGAGGGGAACGACGACCGGCGGCGTCGCCAGGTTGGCGGGATCGTAGATCTTGATGGCGTCCTCTTGCGAGACGCAGACGAAAGCACGCCGCGGCGAGCCGGCGAAGACGATGTCCGTGGGCTCGTCGCCCACGCTGAGCGTGGCCACCACGTTGCGGGCCGCGAGATCCACGATGCTCACCGAGTCGGAAACGTGATTTGCCACCCAAACGTGGGTGGCGTCCAGCACTGCCACACCGACGGGCTCGAGCCCCACGGGGACCTCGAAGGCCAGGGTCGCGCCCCCAGCGGAGAGATCGAACACCGCCAGGCGGTTGTCGGGGGTGTTGACGGCGAACAGCCGGTTGCCGTCGGCAGCGAGAGCGAGCGGGTGGACGTGCTGGCTCTCGAAATTGACGAACGCCGCCAGGGTCGGGCTCGTCAGACTGGAAACCAGGAGGAAGCTCAAGGCGATCCGAGGAAGCGGGCGCATGCCTTCGGCTCCAATCGCGTGCTGTTTCTCGAGCGGCGGAGAGAATGGTGAAAGAGAGAATCTGCACCGCGCAGGGATCCGCGGGAGGATCGCCCGCGCCGACTGCCAACAGCATAGCGCACTCCTAGGTGCGATCGAAACCCGGTTTTCGCCAGCGCCGGCAGCGTCGCGGCGGTGCCCGTGCAGAAAGCGCCTGCGTGGGCCAGGCCTTGTGTGGCGGCAGCTCTTGCGCCGGAGAAACGGTTTCACCTCCTTAGGGGAAACCTGTAGGAAACGCGAAGGTTTTGCGCGGCGCTAGAGTTCTGGGGGCTTCGGTCGAGGCGGCGAAGAGACTGCTAAGATAGACGTTTAGAAGAAAGGAAGGTATGAGCACCGGTTTGCCTGGACGCGTAACGCTGGTCGAGGTGGGGCCGCGGGACGGCCTGCAGAACATCGATACCGCCCTGGACGCGCCGTTCAAAGCGCGGTTCGTCGAGGCGCTGGCGGCAGCCGGGCTCACCGTGGTGGAGGCGGGAGCCTTCGTGCAGCCTCGGGCCGTGCCGCAGATGGCGGACAGCGACGAGGTGTACCGGCAGCTCGTGCGCCGTCCCGGCGTCCGCTACCCCGCCCTCGTCCCCAACGAACGCGGTCTCGACGCGGCGCTCGCCTGCGGGGTGGAAGAGATCGCCGTCTTCACCGCCGCGAGCGAGACGTTCAACCGCAAGAACATTCAGGCCAGCATCGCCGAGTCGCTGCAACGCTTCCAGCCCGTGGTGCGCCGGGCGCGCGAGGCGGGGTTGCGCGTGCGCGGCTACGTCTCCACATGTTTCGGCTGCCCCTACGAGGGCCCGGTGCCGCCAGAGCGCGTCCTCGAGGTGACGCGGGACCTCTTCGCGCTGGGCGTGCAGGAAGTTTCGCTCGGTGACACCATTGGCGTCGCCGTGCCAGCACAGGTGGACACGGTGCTCGACATCGTGCTCCCGGCCTTCGCGCTGGGAACCATCGCGCTCCACTTCCACGACACTTACGGCATGGCGGCCGCCAACGTGCTGCAGGCGCTCCGCCACGGGGTGCACGTCTTCGATGCCTCGGCGGGCGGTCTCGGCGGCTGTCCCTACGCGCCAGGAGCGACGGGCAACGTCGCCACGGAGGATCTGGTCTACCTGCTGCACGGCATGGGCATCGAGACCGGCGTGGACCTGGAACGTCTCGCCGATGCTTCGCTCCTCGTCGAGGCGCGTCTCGGGGTACCTCTCCCGTCGCGGGTGCTGCGGGCCTTGGTGGCGGCGCGACGCCGGCGGCGCGGTGGCACCGCAGCGAGTGCCTAGCGTCACGAGTGCCTAGCACGGGACCCGAGCGTCACGTGACGAACCCAGCGCCCTTGGGGAGTTTGGCCCAAGGCGCGCTCCCCACATTTTGGTGAAGACGCCCACAAAGCGCGGAAAACGGTGCCGCGAGCGCGCCGAACCCCCGGTTTCTTGACGCTCCATCCATCCGATGGTTACGCTTATTGTCAATTGGGAACCCGCATCGTGACCTCCTGCGCCCCTGGTCTCGCTGTGGCCGATCACCTGCCGAGGAACGGCTGGGGCGGCGACAGTTCCCAGGTCCGAAAGCCCCCGAAGACGAGCCCTCTCCGCGGTAGTGCACCCGGCACCTGCCGGCAGTGTGATGCCACGGGACCAAGGAAGGTTGCGATGAAGACAATGCTGACATCGGTTTTCGTGGCGCTGGCACTCGCGGCCACTCTGGGTGCGAAGGTGGCGTCGGCGAACGTGGCAGTGCAGCTGGAGATCAAGAACCAGAGCACGAACACCGCCGGCCACTTCGTCAGCGCCACCACGGGACAAAAGGTGAAGTTCGCCGCCACGCTGAAGAGCCTGGTCGGGAAGAAGGCCACGGGCGTGGTCACGCTCCGGGCCAACGTGCCCTCGATTCCGGGCTGCTCGGTGACGGAGACGCGCACCGTGACACTCTCCGGACACGAGGTGAAAAACGAGTGGATGGCGGGTGTGGTGCCCACGGGCCGCTCCGGCGTGCTGCTGGTGGACATCTCGGCCACGGTGAACGGAGTCACCGCCACGGACCATGCGGAGCTGACCTTCGGCCCGTCGAAGACGGCCGGGATTTCGGACCGCTGGTTCAACCAGGCCTACGTCCGCCTGCTGGTCAAGGGACTCATGATGGCCATCACGAGCGACGAGACCCAGCCCACCAACACCACCATGGGGGCCGTGAAGCTCCTGTTCCGGTAGCCGCCGGAACTCCGGTAGCCACACACCAGGATCAACGCTCTTGGGCGCCGCGGCGCGAACGCGGCGCCCTTCGCTTTCGTGGAGCTCGCGACGCCGGTTGCAAGGCAGGCTTCCTTCCGTGCCTCACTTCGAGGTCGAGCCCGTGACCGGTCGATCCGTAGCAGCCGCGGCATCCCGCAGCGCGATCTGCCCCTGACGGCAAAGGTCGATGGATTGACCCAGAATGCGCGCCGCCTCCTGCGGGGCGTGGAAGCCGCTCGAGTTCTCCGCCTCGACGAAGTCGAGGAGGAACTGCCCGCGCCGCTGCAGGCGACGCGCCGCCTCCAGCTCGGCGTCGCTGCGTCCGGCGTCCCGCGCCGCCCGAAGATCGCCGATGAGCGCCACGAGGGCGTTCATGGCCCGGTTCCGCAAATCGAAGTTGCGTTCCTGGATGGTCTCGACGCGGTCGCGGATCTCCGCTTCCGGCCAGTTGTGGCACTGCTGGCAGGCGCGGTTGATGTTGAGGATCGGGCTCCGGACGTGGTGGTCGCTGATCTTGAGCCCCCCGACCCGGAGGTACGGCATGTGGCAGTCGGCGCAGGTCACGCCGGAGCGGGCGTGGATGCCCTGGTTCCACATCTCGAACTCCGGATGCTGCGCCTTGAGGACCTCGGCGCCGGTTTCGGCGTGTACCCAATCCTTGAAGCCGACGGAGTCGTAATAGGAGAGGATGCTGTCGGCTTGGAGGCCCTTGAACCACGGATACACCAGCCGCTTCTCCGGCCCTCTGAAGTAGTACTCCACGTGGCACTGGCCGCAGACGAAAGCGCGCATCTCCTGCCGTGTCGCCATCTTGTTGACGTCGTAGTCGGCCACGCCCCTCGATGCCTGGAAGGCACGGATGCCCTCGATGAAGCCGGGCCGGGTGACGCGCAGCGCCATCGTGGTGGGATCGTGGCAGTCGATGCACGACACAGGGTGCTCGACGAGCTTCCGCGCCTCGGCGAAGGGCATCTGGTTCATGCGCTCGAAGCCACGGATGAGATCGCCATCCCCGAGCTTCTTGTACGGGACGTACACCGAGGCGTGGCAGTGCAGGCAGGTGCCCGGTTGCTTGGCGGCGATCTGGCGCTCGGTGTAGGTCTGGTCCACCAGCATGTAGGCGTGGCCGCGCTCCTCGCGGAAATCGCGCGCGAAGGCATAGCCAGCCCACATGGCGACGAGCCGCGGATCCTGCTCGAGCTTCGACTGCGCCACCACCGAGCGGGGGTCGGCCGCCGTCGGCGTGCGCGGCACCGCCTCGCTGCCGCCGAAGCGCGTGCGCTGCTGATCCACGGTGCGCCGGTAGAGGTCGTACTGCAGGGGGAAGTTGCGACCCCAGACCTGGGGGTCCGTGGTCTCGTCGTCGAGCTCCACGACGCGATAGAAGGGATTGCGTGCCTCCTGCTTGCGCTCCACGATGCTGATCAGGAGCGCCATCACCCCAGCGCTCACGAGCGCGGTGACGCCAGCGGTGAAGAACAGAGTGGCGCGCCGCGGGTGGCGCGCTCCTTCCGGGGCCGGGGGCTTCGCGGTCATGCGTACCACCTCGGCAGTCGGGGTCGCTGCATGCGGGACAACTCCAATCCCTTCAACGCGCGTGTCCTACACCAGCGTGGCAGCGCACGCAGGAGACTTCGCCGCTGTGCGCTGCTGCCGGCGCGTCGATGGCTTCGACCACATCACCATGGCAACGGCGACAGGCGTGCTCGGTGATCTCGAGGTTGTGGGGCTTGATCTGCAGCACGTCCGGGAACCGCCGCGAGGTGAAGGCGAAGGAGTGATGGTAGCCGTTGGAAGCCTTGGTGGCGACCTTGGGGAGCAGGGCGTGCGGCGTGTGGCAGTCGTTGCACACCGCCACCGCGCGGTGGCTCGACTTGAGCCAACCGTCGTAGTACTCCTGCATGACGTGGCAGTTGGCGCAGGCGGCGGGGTCGTTGGTCAGGTACGAGGCGCCCTTGGCGTAGACGAATGTATAGATGCCGAGACCGGCAGCCAGGCCCAACAAAGCCCCGAGCACCATCGTTTCCGCGACGCGACCCTGCATGGAACCTCGAGTCCCCCAAGCCGTGAAGTTTCAAGGCCCTAGGAGAGCGAGAAGGGGAGCCGAAGTCAACGGGGGTTTAGGCGGGCACGCCCTCGCCGGTGCCGGGGCCCCCAGGCTCGCGCCCGCCCTCCGGATTCGTTCCGAGGATCGCATCGTTCCCATGGTGAAAACCTTCACGAGCGTTTTGGGCCCCGGGAGATCGGGGTTTCCCTCATGAGGAGTCTGCGAGTGAGAGCGTGGACCGCGGCAAACGAACGATGTCCAACCACTTCCTGCTTGACGCTTCGAGGGGCGGAGGGGTGAAATTCATGCGACCCCTTCTCCGCTTCCCTTCTCCGTTTCGCCAGGAGGATGTGATGCACAATCGTTCCGCAGCACGGTCCTGGTCGTGGTTGGGCCGTTTCCTCGCCTGCATCGCCATCGCCGGTCTGGTATGGGTGGGTTGCAGTGAGGTGTCCGACCAACCCACGGCGCCGGCGACGCCGTCCGTCCAAGGCAGCGATAGCGACGCTCTCCCGAGCAAGCTGCAGCAACGCGTGCTCGAGGTCATGGCGGTGCAAGACCGCCACACGCAGCAGCTGATGCAACTTCCCGATGTCGTCGGCACGGCTACGGGTCTCGACGCGGCCGGAGCCGTGGTGATCAAGGTGTACACGGAAAGACAGGTCGCCGCCTCGAGCTTGCCCGCGGAGCTGGACGGCGTCCCCGTCGTCCAGGAAGTCACCGGACGTATCGTGGCGTTCAAAGGCCCGGGCGGCGGTGTCAGCCACACGGCGCTACAGACGCCACCCATCCAGCTCGGCACCTCCGGCGGCTGGAGGTTCGATCTGGCGAACGGCTTCTGCTGCGGCGGCACCCTGGGGTCCCTCGTCCAGACGGGTGGCACGCAGTACATCTTGAGCAACTATCACGTCTTCCGCTCGGACATCGTCAACGGCGGCAACGGCCGGGTGGCCACGAACGGTGACCCGATCATCCAACCGGGGCTCATCGACGTGGGCTGCGTCGCGGCCAACGCGCAAAACGTGGCGACGCTCGCAGGCAGCGCCTCGCTGCCGGGAAGCAATGTCGACGCCGCCATCGCCGCGGTCATCCCGGGCATGGTGCGGACGGACGGCGCCATTCTCGAGATCGGCACGCTCTCGTCCCAGACCGTGGCGGCTTCCATCGGCCAGAAGGTGAAGAAGAGCGGCCGCACGACGGGCCTGTCGCGGAGCTCTGTCGACGGCTTGAACGCCACGGTCAGCGTCGCCTACGACAACGAGTGCGCCGGCGGTGCTGCGTTCACCAAGACCTACTCCGGGCAGATCATCATCGGCAACCGCGGCAGTCGCTTCCTCGCTGGAGGCGACTCGGGGTCGCTCATGGTGGAAGATGTGAACACGGACCCCCGCGCTGTGGGACTGCTCTTCGCCGGCAGCTCGTCCATCGCGGTGGCGAACCCCATCGGGCAGGTGCTCACCTGGATCGGCGGCGGTGCCACGATGGTGGGCAACTGAGTGTTTCCGGTCGGCGCCACGCGCCGGTGACGACGGCACCCGTCCACGCTTCCGTGGACGGGTGCTTCGCTTTCGCGTTCCCCGCCGCTCGCTTTCGTGGTCTAGTGCGAGAGGCGGCCAGGAAGCGACGTGGCTGACCCGCCACGTGGCCTCGGAGGTCGGCCCTTGGGCGGAGAGCGGGAACGGCGAGCGAGTGGATGCCGGTGGTCCGCTGCTACGGTTCTCGTCGTGCTGCTCTACGGCTGCGGTGGCGAGAGCGATCGGGCCGGGCCACCCAAGGTCGCAGCGCCAGCGGACACGGTCGCCGCCGAAGGGAGGCTTCCCATGCGGCCCATCGAGCAAGTGCAAGAGGCGCACACTCCGGCGCTCATGAAGCTCGAAGGTGTGGTCGGGACGTTCCTCGGCGAGACCGCGGACGGCAAGCCCTGCATCAGGGTCATGGTGATCCAGCGCACCCCCGAGCTGGAAGCGAGAATCCCCAAGACGCTCGAGGGCTACCCGGTGGAGATCTTCGAGTCCGGGGAGATCCGTCCGCTCCGCCAGCAACATTAAAAATAATGCCCACAGCTCACAAAACGGGCCGCCCACTGACTCCCACAGCTCAGGCTTCCAGGGCCGAAGCTCGACCCCTACCAGCTCGGGCCACCCTGGCGGAAGAACTCGTGCAGCGATCGGCGCGCTACGCGGTTCACTGACTCGGCCCACAGCTCGATCGGATTGCGCTCGTCGGTGAGGATCGGAACGCCCGCGGTCTCGGGGCGATAGCGGTTTTCCCAGGCGTGGTTCTTTTGCAAGACCTGCCAGTGCAGGGCAGGATCGTCGAGATAGTCCTTGGGGTGCGGGACCGCTTCGTCCGGTAGCTCGAGCGGGCGGCGCGCCCCGAGGAGGATCACGTTCCCGAGCGTGTTCGGCGGTTCCGCTGTGGGGAGCGCGGTGATTTCCGGGAAACTGGTGGCCATGGTCGCCGCGATGGCGGCGAGCAGCGGGTCGTCCCAACGGCGCGTCTCCACGTTGACGGCGAGGATCCCTTCCGGGGCGAGACGCGCCGCCACGAGAGCGAACATCTCCTGCGTCACCAGATGAAAGGGGATGGAGCTGCTGCCGAAGGCGTCGAGGACGATGAGGTCGTAGGACGCGTCGCTCTCCCGCAGGAAGCGCCGGCCGTCCTGGCAGATGACGTTGCACTGGGCGGTGCGCAGATCGAAATGTTTGCGCGCCATCGCGATCACCCCGGGATCGATCTCCACGGCGTCGATGCGCCAGGCATCGGCGGCATAGTCCTTCACCACGGCGCCGCCACCCAGGCCGACCAGGAGCAAGCGGCCAGGGCGCGCGAAGAAGAGCTTCGCCAGGCCGAGGGCGGGCACGTAGCGCTGTGCCGGCAACCAGGTGTTCGCCTCCATGGCGGTGTGTACGCCGCCGTCGAGGAGCAGGTAACGGATGTCGTTCTGCTCGAGGACGCGGATCTCGGCGTACGGGGTGTCGAGTAGCGCCCGCAGGCCGCTCTCCGGCGCCGCGCCCTCGACGGCGCTGCGCCAGGAGAAGCCACCGAGGACTCCGAGCGCCACGACAGCGCCCATGCCGGTGCGGGCGCGTCGATCCGCGACGAGGGCGAGTGCGGCGCCGCCGAGGAGGAGGAAGCCCACGAGCAACAGGAGCCTCGTCACGCCCACGAGGGGAATCAGGTAAAAACCCGTGCCCAGCGCCGAGAGCACGCTGGCCAGGGTGGAGAGGGCATAGAGATCGCCGGCGGTGCGCCCGACGGCATCGAGACGCGCCACCTTGAGACGCACGGCGTAGGGGCTCACCATGCCGAGACAGACAAGCGGCGGCGCGAAGAGCAGAAGCGCGGCGGCGAGCACGGCAGCGCGGAGACCGAGAGTCTCCAGGGCGCCGAGAAGGGGATGGCGGATCCAGGGCACCAGGAGGATCCAACCGCCAGCTACGGCCAGAAGCACTCCCAGACGCGACAGGCGCGGGCCCCGGTCGGCCCAGCGCCCGCCCAGAGCGTAGCCCGCGGCCAGAGCCGCCAGGGTCACGGTGATGAGCGCCGACCACAGGAAGAGGCTGACGCCGTAGAAGGGCCCGAGAAGTCGCGTGCCCAGGATCTCGATGGCGAGCACCGCAGCACCGGCGATGGCGACAACGGCATACAGTGCGAGCTGCGTCATGGGCGTGCCTTTCGCCCCTGTTGACATTCGGAACCACGCCACTATGCTCGTAGGCGGTTTTTCCGTCCAGGCGAAACCGCGCGGGGCAAGTCCCCATACTAGGAGGGTTCCATGAGGAAGATCGTCGTTGCTGCCTCGATTCTCGCTCTTCTCGCTGCGTTGCCCGTGTGGGCGGGGCATACGGGGGACAAGGCGGAGATGGAGGCCATGAAGGCAGAGTTCGGCAAGTGTCTCATGTGCAAGAACTTCGTGCCCGTGTTCGACGAGCTGATGCCGGTCATGCAGGGAGAAGTCGTGCAGCTCGACAACGGCATGGCCATGATCCACACCGTGTCGGACCCCGCCAAGGTCAAGCTGCTCCATGGAGTGGACGCGAAGTTGGACCAGTCCGCCCAGGCTTGCATGGCGCTCAGCGATGCGGATGCGCAGAAGCAGCTCTGCTCGATGTGCCAGGACATTCGCGGCGTCCACAAGGCCGGTGCCGTCGTGGCCCACGGGACCACGAAGACCGGCGACATCCTGGTGATCAGCTCCAACGATCCCAAGGTGAAGGCCCAGGTGTCGGCGCTGAAGACGAAGTGCGAAACCATGATGACGAGCAGCCGGTAGGTTGCAGCCGCCGGGCGGGAGCTCCCGCCAGGCAGGTGGATCCCGGCGGCGCGGTGGGCGGCAAGAGAGCTGGCCCACCGCGCCGTCGCTTTTCGGGGCCAGGACGTCGTCCGAGGCAAGCAGGGCACCGCCCGGGAGCTTGGCATGCGCATCGACATCGGCTCGATCTGCATCCGCAGCTACGAGAAGCGTGACAGCGCCGCCGTCCACAAGTACGCCAACAATCCCAACGTCTCCCGCCATCTGCGCGACAGCTTCCCCTACCCCTACACGCGCCGTGACGCCTTGCGCTGGGTGGCGGCGGCCCTGGCACAGGAGGAGGAGACGAACTTCGCCATCGCCAACGCCGCGGAGCTCATCGGCGGCATCGGCTTCGTGCCGCAGATGGACGTGCACCGCAAGAGCGCCGAGATCGGCTACTGGCTGGGCGAACCCTTCTGGGGCCGCGGCATCGTCACGCGAGCGGTGAGTGCCCTGGTCGCGCATGCCTTCGAAAACTCCGACCTCGTCCGGCTCTACGCCTACGTCTTCGCCGGCAACCCCGCCTCGGAGCGCGTCCTGGAGAAGAACGGCTTCGTCTGCGAGGGCGTGCTGCGGCAGAGCGTGCTCAAGAACGGCACGCTCCTCGACCAGAAGCTCTTCGCCCTCCTGCGGGATGGTTACCGGCGGGAGCCCTCCAGCACTCGGTAGTTCACGCGATCGGGATGCGGCTTCGTGACGGACGCGCCCGGCGTCGAACGTGTGGGCATTTAGCCCGCGGCGGCGCGGAACAGCTGTTGCAAGCGGCGGATCGTGGTGGGGGCGTGGCCAGCGTAGTGGTTGTTGGCGAAGACGAAGACGGTGGTGCGGGCGGCGAGCTGCGCGAGGAGCGCCGCCCAGCGCTCCAGGCTCTGGCGGTGGTCGATGACCTCGCGTTCCCAGCGCGTGGTGATGCGTTCGATGCGCTGCCGGTCGCCGAGGAGACGGAGATAGGCAAAAGGCGCGGTGCACGGGTCGAACTGGGTGGCGACGTCGGCGCCGTGGGGCATGCCGGCGCGGTCGACGAGGACGAGGGCCACCTGCCACCGCCGACAGAGAGCGGCGAAGTCGGCGTCCAGCCAGTACGGGTTGCGGATCTCGACGGCGTAGGCGAACTCCCGCGGCAAATCGGCGAGGAAGGCTTCGAGGCGGTCGCAAAACGGGGCGCGCTCGCGGAAGACGAGGGGCGAGAAGTGCGGGAACTGGAGCACCAGCGGCCCGCAGCGCTCGCCGAGACGGCTCATGACCTCGAGAAACGTGTCGCGCTCGGCGTAGGTGGCGTCGGGCGTCAGCAACCGGGTCGGGTCGGGCTCGGGTCCTTCGCCGCCATGCACGATGGAGCGGGGGAACTTGGCGGCGAGCGCAAAGTGTGGCGGTGTCTTTGCCACCCATGCGTCCACGGTTTCCGGCGCCGGCACGTGGTAGTAGGTGGCGTCCACTTCCACGGTGTCGAACTGCGTGGCGTAGTGGCGGAGGAAGTCGCCCGGGCGCGTACCCCGGGGGTAGAAGGTTCCCACCCACTCGGGAGCCGAGAAGGAGGAAGTGCCGAAGCGCACGCGGCTCGGACCGGGGAGGGGGTCGGGATCGAAGAAGCCTGGTTGCATGCTCATGGCGGCTCGTCAGCCAGCGCCGCCACTCATGCCGGCGCGGCCTGCAGCGGGTAGGCGCGGCGCCTCCTCCTGCTGCCGCAGCACCGCTCGAGTGTACTCGCGGTTGAGCTCCCCGATGAAGCGGCCGCTGATCTCCTTCGGGCAGACCGCCTCGCATTCGAACTGGTGCGAGCAGAAGCCGAAGCGCTCGGCGTCCATGGCCTGCACCATGGCGCGCACGCGCTCGTTGCGCTCCGGCTGCCCCTGCGGCAAGTGCGCCAGGTGCGCGACCTTGGCGGCGACGAAGAGCATGGCGGAGGCGTTCGGGCAGGCAGCGACGCAGGCGCCGCAGCCGATGCACGCCGCCGCGTCCATGGCGATCTCGGCCTCGTGCTTGGGCACCGGGATGGCGTTGCCCTCGGGGGCGCTGCCGGTGTTGACGGCGACGAAGCCGCCCGCCTGGATGACCCGGTCGAACGCCGAGCGGTCGACGACGAGATCCCGGATGACCGGGAAGGCGCGGGCGCGGAAGGGCTCGACCGTGATGGTCTGGCCGTCGCGGAACTTGCGCATGTGCAGCTGACAGGTGGTGGTGGCGCGTTCCGGACCGTGGGGGACGCCGTCGATGACGAGCGAGCAGGTGCCGCAAATGCCTTCGCGGCAATCGTGGTCGAAGGCGATGGGCTCCTCGCCGCCCCGGAGGAGCTTCTCGTTGAGCACGTCCAGCATTTCCAGGAAGGACATGTGGGGGCTCACCTCATCGAGCTCGTAGGGGACCAGCCGGCCGGCGGTGCGGGCATCCTTCTGGCGCCAGATGCGGAGCGTGAGGCGCATCACTTGTAGCTCCTCTGCGTCGGGTGCACGAACTCGAAGACCAGCGGCTCCTTGTGCAGCTTCGGCGCCTTCCCCGGACCGGTGTACTCCCAGGCGCTCACGTGGCAGAACTTGGCGTCGTTGCGCCGGGCCTCGCCTTCCTCGGTCTGGTACTCCTCGCGGAAGTGGCCCCCGCAGGATTCCTCGCGCTCCAGAGCGTCGGTGCAGAGCAGCTCGGCGAACTCGAGGAAGTCGGCGACGCGGCCCGCCATCTCGAGACAGATGTTGTATTCCTCGTTGCTGCCGAGGACGTTGACGTCGCTCCAGAACTCCTCGCGCAGCGCCGGCAGGCGCTGCAGTGCCTGGCGCAGGCCGTCGGCGTTGCGGGCCATGCCGCACTTCTCCCAGAGCAGGAGTCCGAGCTCGCGGTGGAAGCTGTCGACGCTGCGTTTGCCGCGCACGGCGAGGAGACGGCGGGTCCGCTCCTGCACCTCGCTCTCCACGGCGCGAAAGGCGGCGTGGTCGGTGCCGCATCGTGGTGGCACCGTGGTGGCGAAGTAGTGGCCCAGGGTGGAGGGAATGATGAAGTAGCCGTCCGCCAGTCCTTGCATGAGGGCGCTGGCACCGAGCCGGTTGGCGCCGTGGTCGGAGAAGTTCGCCTCGCCGAGGACGAAGAGACCGGGGATCGTGCTCATCAGGTGGTAGTCCACCCAGGTGCCGCCCATGGTGTAGTGCACCGCCGGGAAGATGCGCATGGGCGTGGTGTAGGGGTCTTCGCCGGTGATGCGCTCGTACATCTGGAAGAGGTTGCCGTAGCGCTCCTCGATGACCTCTCGGCCCAGCCGGCGGATGGCGTCGGCGAAGTCGAGGTAGACGCCGAGACCCGAGGGGCCGACACCGCGCCCCGCATCGCAGACCGCTTTGGCGGCGCGGGAGGCGATGTCGCGTGGGGACAAGTTGCCGAAGCTCGGGTAGCGGCGCTCCAGGTAGTAGTCGCGCTCTTCCTCCGGGATGTCCCTTGCCGCACGGCGATCGCCCTGCTGCTTCGGCACCCAGATGCGTCCGTCGTTGCGCAGTGACTCGGACATGAGGGTGAGCTTCGACTGGTACTCGCCGGCGACGGGGATGCAGGTCGGGTGGATCTGCGTGAAGCAGGGGTTGGCGAAGAAAGCGCCACGCTTCCAGGCGCGAAAGGTGGCGGTGACGTTGCAGCCCTTGGCATTGGTCGAGAGATAGAAGACGTTGCCATAACCCCCCGTGGCCAGTAGCACCGCCTGTGCCGACCAGGACTTCACCTCGCCACTCACGAGGTCGCGGGTGACGATGCCGGCGGCGCGACCGTCGGCAACGACGAGGTCGAGCATCTCAGTGCGCGCGTGCATGCGCACCTTGCCGGCGCCCACCTGCCGCGACAGCGCCTGGTAGGCGCCGAGGAGTAGCTGCTGCCCGGTCTGGCCCCGGGCATAGAAGGTGCGCGATACCTGGGCGCCGCCAAAGGAGCGATTCGCCAGCTGGCCGCCGTACTCCCGCGCGAAGGGCACCCCCTGGGCGACGCACTGATCGATGATGCTGGTGCTGATCTGGGCCAGGCGGTGGACGTTGGATTCGCGGGCGCGGAAGTCGCCGCCCTTCACCGTGTCGTAGAACAAGCGCAGCACGCTGTCGCCGTCGTTCTGGTAGTTCTTCGCCGCGTTGATCCCGCCCTGGGCGGCGATGCTGTGGGCGCGCCGGGCGCTGTCCTGGTAGCAGAAGCAGTCGACCTCGTAGCCCAGCTCGGCGAGCGACGCCGCTGCGGCCCCACCCGCCAGGCCCGACCCCACGACGATGACGCTGAACTTGCGCTTGTTCGCCGGGTTGACGAGCTTCATCTCGAAGCGCGCTTTGTCCCAGCGTTCGGCGAGCGGCCCGGTGGGGCAGCGTGACTCGAGCAGCCTGGTGTCCGTGGTGGGGCTCATGGCCCTCCTCCTGCTGGCGGGGCGACGAGACCGAGGAGCACGGCGACGGGAATCGAGATGTAACCCAGGGTGAGCAACGTCGCCAGCACCGGCCCCAACCATCGTAGGTTCTTGCTGTAGCGCGGATGGCCGACGCCGAGGGTCTGCAGGAAGCCGCCGATGCCGTGGCTCAGGTGCAGCCCCAAGAGCACCATGGAAAGTGTGTAGACGAGAGCGATCCCGGGTTGCTGGAAGCTGCCGACCACCATGGAGTAGACATCGACGTGTCCTTCCACCTCGTGCACGTACTGCGTGTGCACGTTGCGGAAGGTGAAGTGCATCAGGTGGTAGACGACGTAGAGGGCGATGGCTCCGCCGCTCAGCTGGAGCGTCCGCGCCGTCCAGCTCGCCGCCTGGGCCCGGAGCTTGACATAGCGTTGCGGCCGCGCCGTCCGGTTGAGGATGGCGACGCGGATGGCGGCGAGAATGTGGAGGAGGACGCAGGCGATGAGACCGAGACGCAAGATCCAGAGCAAGCGCGGCACCGAGTGCAGTTTCCGGGCGTAATGATTGAGGGCTTCCGGGCCGAGGAAGACCTGGAGGTTGCCGAGCAGGTGACCGATGACGAAGAGAAGGAGAACGATGCCGGTGACCGCCATCACCAGCTTCGCGCCGATGGAGGAACGCAAGGCGTCGAGCGCCGATGTCATGGACCGTCCTCGTGCACTCGGATCCGGACGTCCCGGAGACAGCCAAGGTGCCAGCCCGGCGCGGCGCCGGCACACCGGCGGTCCACGCTACGGTCTCGGCGCGGTGAAGGCAAGGGGGTCAGTTGTAGTGGCGCACCTGGGGCCAGAGGTTTTCCATGGGTCGCTTCAGGTGGCGGGCGATCCAGATGGGCTTGTCGTTCTCGTACGGCATGCAATCGCTGCAGGTGTAGGTCGTGGCGAGCTCGGCGCTCTCGAACACCTCCTGGAGATCCTCGAGGTCGCCGTCGATGACGATGACGACATCACCGCGGCAGCCGCGCGGTCCCCACAAGAAGTAGCTGTTGTGCCCCGAGAGCGCCTTCGGCAGGCCGAGGCTGGGGCCGTAGAAATCGATGGCGCCCGCCTGGCCGTAGTTCTGGCCGAAGACACAGAGGCCTTGCCGTTCTTCCGGCGTGAGACTGTCGGCGACTCGCGCCACGGTTTCGGCCAGCTCGCGCCAGCCGATGCGATCGGCGAAGAACTGCGGCAAGCGGCCCATCTCGTGGTTCTCTTCCGCCGGCGTCGAGAGACCGAGGCGCGCAGCGTAGGCCAGGTAAGCTTCGGTCGGGAGAAGCGGCTTGGCCCGGGGCGTGAGCGCGAGGCCGACGCCGGTGCAGGCGACGAGGAGAACGGCGCGGATCCAACCAAGGCGCCGAGGCGCGGTGACGTGGCCGGCGACGACGCTGCCCGCGGCGAAGAGAAGCGTGAAGAGGGGCGAGAGGTAGTAGGGCTTGGACCGCTGCGACAGAAGCAGGCCGGTGATGACGAGGCTCGCCCAGCCGAGGGCGCGGTACGGCTTCCCCGCCGGTCGAACGAGGAGGAACACGAGACCGGCGAGCACGATGGGTACGGCCGACGGGTTCATCTGCAGGGTCCAGGTGCGCAGGGTGTCGAAGAGCGAGAGTGGCGCGTTCTTGCTCCCCATGGCATGGGCCATGAACTCGTGGGCGGGCCAACCGTGTACTGCTTGCCAGAGGCAGTGCGGCAAGAAGAGGAGAAGGGCGAGCGCGCCACCGAGCCAGAGCCAGGGGCGGCGAAACTGCTGCCACTCGCGGGCGAGGAGCAATCCGGCGGCGACGCCAGCGCCCAAGAAGCCCATGCTCAGCTTGTTCTCGAGGCCGAGGCCGGCAACAAGACCGAAGAGCAGCCAGTCGCGAGGCGCGCCACCCTCGAGAATCCGGAGCAGGAGGAAGAACGCTGCTGCCCAGAGGAGCACGTCGAAGGCATTCATGGAAAGAATGCTGAAGATCGAAACGTACACCGGAGCCAGCGCCGCGAGCACGGCTGCCAGCGACACGGCGAAGCGGCCGCCACCGAGCCGGCGCGCCATTCCTGCCGTCAGAGCCACGGTGCCACCGGCAGCGAGAGCGGGCAGGAAGCGCAGTCCCAGCAGGGATGTGCCGAAGAGGTGGCGGGCGAGCCAGGCGGTATAACCGACGAGGGGCGGCTGGTCGACATAGCCGAGGCCGAGGTGCTCGGAACAAGCGAGGTAGTAGAGCTCGTCGCGGAAGATACCGCCGCGTGCCGCGGTGAGCAGATGGAAGAGCGTGGTGGCGCCGGCGATCCACCAGGGGAGGCGCGTCGCGTTCCTCACCGGGAGCGCATCCAGGCGTCGATGCCGAAGGCGGCGCGCGTGCCCTCGGCGACGGCGTTCACCACCTCCAGGCCGCCGTTGGCGCAATCGCCGCCGGCGAAGAGACCGGGGACGGAGGTCATCCCCGTCTCCGCGTCCACCACCACGCGACCCCCATCGAGCGCGAGGCCCTGGATCGCCCCGAGCCACTCGCCCAACTTCTCCTGGCCGGTGGCGGCGATCACCATGTCCACCTCGAGAACGAAGTCGCTGCCCGGGACGGGCTCGGGCCGGGCGCGGCCGCGGGCGTCGGGAGGCCCGAGGCGCATGCACTGGCAGCGCAGGCCGGCCACACCGCCGTCGCCCAGGATTTCGCTCGGTGCGGCGAGCCACTGGAAGACGACGCCGTCTCGCTTCGCCAGCTCGATCTCGTAGTGAAACGCGGGCATCTCGGCTTCGCTGCGCCGATAGACGATCCAGGTGCGCTCGGCGCCGAGGCGCACCGCCGCCGTCGCCGCGTCGATGGCGGTGTTGCCGCCGCCGATGACAGCGACGCGACGGCCGACGGGGACATCACCGTAGGGCCGCGTCTTGTAGTCGCGGATGAAATGGAGAGCGTCGACGACGCCGTTCTTGTCGGCACCGGGGATTTCGAGACGGTGCGTTCCCCCGAGACCGATGCCGAGGAAGACGGCGTCGTGATCCTGGCGCAGCGAGTCGAGCGTCAGCTGCGTTCCCACTTCCACGCCGCAGCGGAATTCGGCCCCCAGGGAACGGACGAACTCGATTTCCCGCAGGCTGTCCTCGGGTGTCATCTTGTATTGGGCGATGCCGTAGGTGTTGAGGCCTCCCGGCTCGGGGTTGCGGTCGAAGACCACGGCGGCGTAGCCCAGACGGCGGAGCGCCGCGGCACAGCCGAGAGACGCGGGACCGGCGCCGACGAGGGCGACGCGGTGGCCGTTGGCCGGCGGCAGCGGGAACAGCGCCGGCATGCCGCGCTCGAAGTACCAATCGGTGGCGAAGCGCTGCAGGCGGCCGATCTCCACGGGCTTCTCCAGATTGTGGTGCAGCACGCAGGCGCCCTCGCAGAGCACCTCCACCGGACAGACCCGAGCGCAGCTCGCACCCAAGGGATTCGCGTCCAGGATGACCCGGGCGGCGCCACGGACGTTCTCGTTGCGGATCTTCTGGATGAAGCTCGGGACGTCGATGTGCGTCGGGCAGGCGGTGATGCACGGCGCCTCGAAGCAGAAGAGGCAGCGGGAGGATTCGACGAACGCCTGGGCCGAGGTGAGGGGCTTCTGGATGTCGGCGAAGTTGCAGGCGTACTGGACGTCCGTGAGCCGGGGGGCGCGGTTCTTCATTCACGGCCTCGCGGGAACGGCCCGGGCGGCGGCTCCGGGCAGCGCTTCAAACCATCCATGGTAGACGATGCCGCGGGGCCCAACCAAGGGTGGATGGTTGGGCCGGACCGCAGAGGCGCGGCGAGGACAGAATAAACCGGGCCCGGCCGTGGGGGGCCGGGCCCGGAAGCAGAGCCGTTCGAGACCAGGTGCTGCCGCCGCGTGGGGCGGTCGCTACGAACGGCTCCTCGGCGTCGACCGGATGATGTTTCTCAGTAGGGGCTCGTGGAGCTCCCGGTCGGGCTCTTCTCGGACTTGGCCGGAGCAGCAGCGATCGGGATGCCCAGCTTCGCCATGGTCTTCTCGTCCGGTTGGCCGGTGACGGGCAGCTGATTGGTGTGTTGATAATGGCGTAGGGCTTCGCGGGTCTTCTCGCCGAAGACGCCATCCACTTTGCCCTTGAAGTCGCCGCTCTTCACCAGGGCATTCTGCAAAGCGAGGGTCTGCTCCTTGTTCAGCTGCATGTGATGCATCTCCTTCTTGTTCGATGCGCTCGTCTTGCTTGCGGCGCTCGTCGCCGAGTTGGCGCTGCCGACGGCCGGCTGCCGTTTGCCCGTGGCCGGGGTGGTTCCTCCCGCCAGCGCCACGCTCGTCACGAGCAGGACGCCGACGCACAGTATGAGAATGTTGCGCGGTCGCATGAGCCTCAACCTCCTGGGGCGGCGGGCGCTGCGCCACCTCGGTGACTTGTGTACGGGTCCAGGGCGGGGCGGGTGGCGTGAACCCGGGGGAGCCCCGCCGGACCCGACACAGAGGATCGAAGAGCGACTTCCGCGCCAATCCGCGCCCTCGACGGTAACGTGCGCACCGTGCGCGACTTCCGGCCTGGTGGCGACTTTCCTTGCCGCGCGGCGCGCGTGTCCACTTTCGCCTCGCTCGTGCCGGCCACGTCGCGATCCGGCGCGCGGCTCGCGCCGGCGCGCACTGGGGAGATTCGCCACGCCGTGGCATCCTGGGACCGACTTGCGAGGGCGTCCGTACCAGGTCTAACGTCTAGAATTCGGGTCGACCGAGCCGCTCCCTAAAGGGACCCATGAAGCTCGCGAGCAAGCTGACGCTGGTCTTGGTCCTGGCGATGTGCGTCGTCCTGGCGCTCGACGCCTGGGTGGGCATCTGGCGCGAGACGCGTCTCCTCGAAGCGGACATGCGCACGGACGAGCGCGACACCGGCCGCGCTCTGGCCACGGCCCTCGCCGACGTCCTGCAGCGGGAGGGATTGTCGCGCGCCCTGCTGCTCGTCCAGCACGCCAACGACCGCGCCTCCAGGCTGCATTTCCGCTGGGTCGAACCGGAAGCAGCGGCGGGCAGTGCTTTCGCCCCGCGCCTGCCGCAAGCCGAGCTCGCCGGCTTGGGGAAGGACGAGGTGGTGACGCGCCCGTTGCGCGCCGAGGACGGGAGAGACCGGTTGTTCACGTATATCCCGGTGCAGGTGGAAGGCCAGCTCCGTGGTGCCCTGGAGGTCTCGGAGCCACTGCAGGCCAAGCAGCGTTATCTCCGCTCGCTGGCGGTGCACCGGCTCATCACCACGGCGACTCTCGCGGCGCTCTTCAGCCTCCTGGCGGGCGTGCTCGGCGCCTGGCTCGTGGGACGGCCGATCCAGGGCTTGGTGGACAAGGCGCGGCGCGCCGGCGCCGGGGATCTTTCCGGGCCGCTCGCCCTGCGGCAGCGAGACGAGATCGGCATGCTCGCCCGCGAGCTCGATGCGATGTGCGAGCGCCTCGATGCAGCGCACAAGCAGCTGGTGTCGGAAACCGCGGCGCGCATCGCCGCGCTGGAGCAGCTGCGTCACGCCGACCGTCTGGCCACGGTGGGACAGCTCGCGGCCGGGGTGGCGCACGAGCTCGGGACGCCGCTCAACGTGGTGTCGCAGCGCGCCAAGATGATCTCCACCGGAGAGGTGACGGGCGCCGAGGCCGCCGACGGCGCCCGCATCGTCTTCGAACAGGCGCAGCGCATCACCGGCGTCATCCGCCAGCTGCTCGACCTGACGCGCCGGCGCACGCCGGAGGCCGCGCCCCAGGATCTCCGCCGCCTCGCCGAGCGGACCCTGGCGTTGCTCGCGCCGCTGGCCAAGAAGCGTGGCGTGGAGGTACGACTCGAGGGGGACGCGGGGCCGCTCGTCGGGCTCGTGGACGGCGGGCAGATGGAGCAGGTGCTCACCAATCTGGTCGTGAACGCGCTCCAGTCGATGCGCGCCGGTGGCGTGGTGCAGGTGCAACTCGGGCGCGAACGCCTGCAGCCGCCGGCGGAGGTCGGTGGCGCCGTGGCCGAGTATCTCACCTTGTCGGTGCGCGACGAAGGCGACGGGATCGCGCCGGAAAACCTGCCCCACATCTTCGACCCCTTCTTCACCACCAAGGAGGTGGGGGAAGGCACGGGAATGGGTCTGGCGGTGGCCTACGGCATCGTGCGGGACCATGGCGGCTGGATCAGCGTCGAGTCGCACCGTGGGAAGGGCAGCTGCTTCGGCATCCACCTGCCAGGCGAAGCGCCGGAGATGGGGGTGCCGGCCGCCGGGGCCGCTCTGGCCCGGGGAGGCCGGGCGTGAACGGTCGGGTGCTCGTCGTCGACGACGACCAGAACATGTGCGAGATGCTGGCGGAGTCTCTCGGGCGCCGCGGCATCACCGCGCTGTGGCGCCTCTCCGCCGACACGGCTCTCGAACTCCTCGCCGCCGAGGACTTCGACGTGGTGCTCACGGACATCAAGATGCAAGGCACGAATGGTCTCGAGCTGTGCACGCGGGTCGCCGCCAACCGACCCGACGTGCCGGTGATCGTCATCACTTCCTTCGGCAGCTTCGAGAGTGCCGTCGCCGCCATCCGCGCCGGTGCCTACGACTTCATCACCAAGCCGGTGGAGGTCGAGGCGCTGGTGCTGGCGCTGGAACGGGCGGCGCAGCACCGCGCCTTGCGCGAGGAGGTCAAGCGCCTGCGGCGGGCGGTGGGGGAGTCGCAGTTGTTCGGCGAGCTCGTAGGCGGGAGCCCGGCGATGCGCAAGCTCTACGGCCTTCTCGAGCGCGTCGCCGAGACGGACGCCTCGGTGCTCATCACTGGCGAGAGCGGCACGGGCAAGGAGCTGGTGGCGCAAGCGCTGCACCGCCGCGGCCGGCGCAGCGCCGGGCCCTTCGTCGCGGTCAACTGCGCCGCCATGCCCGAGACCCTGCTGGAAAGCGAGCTCTTCGGCCATGCCCGCGGCGCCTTCACCGACGCCCGGACCGCCCGCGCCGGTCTCTTCCAGCAGGCCCACGGCGGCACGCTCTTCCTCGACGAGATCGGTGACATGCCGGTCGGTCTGCAGCCCAAGCTGCTGCGCGCTCTCCAAGAACGGAAGATCCGTCCGCTCGGCGGCGACACCGAAACCCCCATCGACGTGCGTCTCATCGCCGCCACGAACATCGACCTGGAAGCCGCGGTGGAGGAGAAGCGCTTCCGCGAGGATCTCTTCTTCCGCATCAGCGTCATCCCCATCGAGGTGCCGCCGCTGCGCCTGCGCGGCAACGACATCCTGCTCCTGGCGCAGCGCTTCCTCGAGGACTGCGCTGCCCAGGCCGGCAAGCGTGTCGCGGGTTTGTCGGGAGCCGCGGCGGAGAAGTTGCTGGCCTATGCCTGGCCGGGGAACGTGCGCGAGCTGCGCAACTCGATCGAGCGCGCCGTGGCGCTGGCGCGCTTCGAGCAGATCACTCTCGACGATCTGCCCGAAAAGGTCCGGGACTCCCGGCGGACGCAGATCGTCCTCGCCAGCGACGATCCGTCCGAGCTGGTGCCGCTCGATCAGGTCGAGCGGCGCTACATCCGCCGCGTCCTCGAAGCGGCGGGCGGCAACAAGACGCTGGCGGCCCGCATCCTCGGTCTCGATCGCAAGACGCTGTATCGCAAGCTGGAGAGCTGGGCCGACGACGAGTCCGAGTCCGGAGCGTCTTGAAGCTGCCGTGACTCAACGCCCGGCGACGATCTCGTGCAAGATCGCCTCGGCGATGGCTCCATAGTTGCCGCCGATCCGATGTCCGCCATGGAGGCCCACGCTCTCCACCAAACCGGGATCCAGATCCTTGCACAGTGCATCGTCGTCCTCGGCGCCATAGAAGCAGAGCATGCGCAGGCCGCGCAGCTTCTCCACCTCCGGGCGCACCGGGAGCGACGGCGGGCGGTGCGCGCCCCCCAGCCAGCCGGAGACACGGAGCTCGAAGTCGGCGCTCGATCCCAGGCCGAGAAAGGCGACGAGGGCGATGCGCCGCTTCAGATCCGCAGGCAGGCGCTCCACCACGAAGGGGAGGACGTCGGCGCCCATCGAGTAGCCGATGAGGATGGCGCGCTCCTTCTTCCAGGCCGTCAAATAGTGACGCAGGATGCTCTCGACGTCAGCGGCGATGGCATCCGGCGTACGGGGATTCCAGAAGTAGTGCAGCGAGTTGAGGACGACGACCGGAGTCCCGTGCTGCGCGAGCATCGTGGCAATCCCGTGGTCGGTGACGCCGTAGCCGCCGTCCCCGGTCAAATGCAACGCCAGAAGATCCGACTCGGGAGGGTGCGGCGCGACTTCGGTGAGCGGCAGATGCTCGAGCTCGGGGGCCGCGAGTGTCTGGGGCGTGGCCGCGACCGGTGCTGGCGCCACCGCGCTCTTGGGTGGCTCACCTGTTGTACTGGCGCCGCTTGCTGCCGGCGGCACCTGCAGGCGCATGCCCACCGCGGACGGATCAGGACGGGCCGAGAGGCGCTCGAATGCCGCCTTGAACTGGGGCATCCAGTGGCTGGGCACCGAGTAGCCGTGCCCGACCTTGGGCAGCATGACGACCTCGGCGCCATGCACCTTCTTCACGTAAGCGAGCGTGCTCTCCGGATCGCAGACTTGGTCGATCGTTCCCTGCAGAGCGATCCACGGCACCTCGAGAGCTGCGTCCGGGAGCACGATCAGGCCGGTGCCGCGGGGAGTCGGTCGTGTGGCGAGCCCACTACCCGGGCACAGCGGGTGGGTCACCGCCAGGTCGGGGCAGAAGCCCAAGCTGATGGCACCGCGGAAGGCGGCCGGCGGAGCCTGCGCGATCGCCGCGTAGACGAGCGTGGCCCCGGACGAGTAGCCCACGAGCACCGGCGTCACGTAGCGCCCGAAGCCCCGGCTCTTCTGCACCGCCTGGCTCAGCGCCTCGAAATCCGCCGCGGGGTAGAGGCAACGCTCGGAGCTCTGCCGCAGCTCCTTCAGGTAATGGGTGATGTCGATGCCCGCGACCAGCGCGTCCAACGCCGCCAGCTCGCGCGCCATGTCCACCACGCCCTGGTTCCAGCCGCCGTCCCCGGAGACGAAGAGCACGACGCGCGCGGGAGAAGGAAACTGCTGGTAGAGGTGGACCCGACCGAACCGGCCGACAGACAAGGAATCCTCGCTGGCGGCGGAGGCCGCTGCCATGCTTGCCAAGAACAGCACCGATAGAACCGCAGCCCGCATCGGTTCCCTCTTTCACCTCAGCTACACCGATCATAGCCCCGCCCGGTCCGGCCGTGGCGTCCTGCCCCGCGGGGCAGAATTCCTCGACCCGGCGCGGGCCCAGGCGCCGCGACCGGAGAAAACACCCGCCCTCGCGCTCCTTGGACGCAGCGGGGCGCACCGCCACGGGCTCGGGCGCGCGGCGCGCCGCTCTCGCTGCCCTGCCGCTGGTATGTCGCATGCAACGCGAGGGGCAGCACGGGAGGTGCATCATGACAGAGACGCGGGTCCGTCCGCGGCGGGCGAAGGAGCGCCGTGGCATGCACGTTTCGCGGCGGGCGCGGGTGCTGCTCGCCGAGGACGACGACGAGATGCGCTATCTCCTCGCCGGCGCATTGCTCAAGCAAGGACACGACGTCGTGCCCATGCCGAATGGATTGCAGCTCCTCGAAGAGGTCGCCACCTCGGAGCGACGGGGCGACCCGGTGGACGTCGTGATCACCGACGTCCGCATGCCGGGCGTCACGGGACTCGAGGCCCTCGAATGGCTGCGCGAACTGGGTTGCCGCGCTCCGCTGCTCGTCATTACCGCCTTTGGTGATGAGCCGACTCATGCGGAAGCGCGGCGACTCGGCGCCACGGCAGTGCTCGACAAGCCCTTCGACATGGAGGTCCTGACTCGTCTCGTGGAAGAGGTCCTCGCATGTCCCGAGTGATGGAGTCCGTCACGCCACGGCCGCGGGCGGAACCCGCGCTCCTCACCCCGGGCGCCCGCCTGGTGCTCGCCGAGGACGACCTGGAAATGCGGCGGCTGCTCGCGTGGAGCCTGCGGCGCGCCGGCTACGAGGTCGTCGAGGCGGGCAACGGCTCCGAACTCCTGGAGCGGGTCGAGGACTGCGAGCGCAACGCCACCCCGGCGCAGCTCGTGATCACCGACCTCCGTATGCCGGGGGTCACCGGGCTGCAGGCCATCGAGTACCTGCGGCAGAGCGGCCGCTCCATCCCTGTCATCTTGATCACGGCCTTCGGCGATCCTACCCTCCACCAGCGCGCGCCCCGCTTCGGGGCCTGCGCCGTCCTGGACAAGCCCTTCGAGTCCGAGCAGCTCGAAGCGCTCATCGACCGGTGGTCGCGACCAGCGCACGGGCGCTGAGGTTCCGGCCCAGCCTCCTGCCGGACCCTCGGGGCGCCTCCTGGTGTGCCGACTGCCGGCGTCGAGCTCTGGCAGGGTCGGATCGCCATGCGAGGCGAGAGTCTGCAGCGGGTGGCCCGCCGCGACTGGCCGCTCTGGCTGGTCGCCGGCGCGACCTTCGCCAACGGCGCCCTCGGCGTCCTGCACTCGCTGTTCACCCGTGTGCCGGAGTCGCCGCGACTCGGTGCCGTCCTGCCCTTCGGGTTGCACCACTGGAGCAGGCTCCTCACCCTGGCCACCGGCTTCCTGCTCCTGTATCTCGCCCATCACCTGCGGCGGCGGCGGCGAGCGGCCTGGTGGCTGGCGACGATCGCCTCGGTCGTGGCCGCCGCGGCCCATCTCGGGCGTGGCCACCACACGACGCTGGCGGTCGCCCCCGGCACCACCGCCGTGCTCCTCCTCCTGTTCCGCCGGCGTTTCACCGTGCACTACGAGCCTGTCAGCGTGGCGCGCGGCGTGGGGCTCGTCGTAATCAGCCTGGTCGCCGCGCTCGCCTACGGCACGCTGGGGTTCTGGCTCCTCGACCGGCGCGACTTCGGCATCAACTTCCGTCTCCACGATGCCTGGATCCGCATCCTGCGCCAGTACTCGCTGGCGGGGAATCCGGACTTGGTGCCGCACACACGCCACGCGCGCTGGTTCCTGGATTCGCTGCAGTTCCTCGGTCTCACGGCCGGGCTCATCGCGGTGTACTCGCTCTTCCGGCCGCTGGCCTTTCGCTTGCGGACGTTGCCGCATGAACGAGCCCAGGCCGCGGAGATCCTCGCGGTGCACGGGAGGTCCGCCCTGGACCACTTCAAGCTCTGGCCGGACAAATCGTTCTACTTCTCCCCCTCGGGGCGTTCGTTCATCGCCTATCGAGCCGCGCTCGGGTGTGCCATCAGCCTGGGCGATCCCGCCGGTCCGGCCGACGAGCTGGAGGAAACGGTGCGGCGTTTCGCCAGCTTCTGCGCCGACAACGGCTGGCAGCTCGCCTTCCATCAGACGCTGCCCGACGCCTTGCCGCTGTATCGCCAGCTCGGCATGCACGAGCTCAAGGTGGGCGAAGAAGCCTTGGTGGATCTGCAGGTGTTCATCACGCGGACGCAGGAAGCGAGCGGCTTCCAGCGGGTGCGCCGGCGGGCCCAAACGCTCGGCTTGCAGGTGACGCGACACGAGCCGCCGCATCCGGAGGTTCTCTTCGACGAGGTGCAACGGATCTCCAACGAGTGGCTGTCGCTCCCGGGCCGGCGCGAGCGTAGCTTCACCCTCGGTCGCTTCGACCACGCCCACACGAGCCAAACGCCGTTCTTCGTGGTCCGCGACCGCTCGGGAAGCGGCCTCGGTTTCGTCAACCTGATCCCTTGCTACCCGGAGGGCGACAGCACCATCGACCTCATGCGCCATCGAGTGGAGGTGCCCAACGGGACCATGGACTTCCTCTTCCTGGAGGTCTTGCTGGCCCTCTCGGCGCGGTATCGTCGCTTCAGCCTCGGGCTCGCACCACTCTCCGGTGTCGGGGACCGCCCCGGGGCGCCGCTCGAGGAGCGCGCCGTGCACCAGGTCTACGAGCGGCTGAACCGCTTCTTCTCTTACAAAGGATTGCGGGCGTACAAGGCCAAGTTCGAACCCGCTTGGGAGGAGCGTTTCCTCGTCTACGAGGGCGGACCGGCAGGTTTGGTGCGCGCGGGACTGGCGCTGACGCGGGTGACGGAGGGATGAAGGAAGAAGGCAAGAGCACGCGGCGCGGCAAGGGCGTGGCCCTGGTGCTGGTGTGTGCGCTCCTCGGTATCCTCTTGGCGTCGATGGACGCGCGCGATGCGGCCCAGGTGCTGCATCAAGCCCGCTGGATCTACGTGCCCGTGGCGGTCCTCTGCACCGCCCTCTCTTATGGTTGTCTGAGCGGCGGCTACACGGCCATCCACCGTGTCTTCGGCATCCGCTTGCCGCGGCGCGATCTGCTCGAGATCGGCTTCATCTCCTTCGCCCTCAACAACCTGCTCTCGATCGGGGGAACTGCCGGCTACTCGCTCCGCCTCGTTCTCCTGCGCCGCCGCGGCCTCGCGGCGGGGGACGTGCTCGCCGCTTCCCTGGTGCACTCCTATCTCAACCACATCGTGATGATGTCGCTCCTGCCACTCGGGTTGCTGTATCTCCTGCTCCGCCACCCTCTCGGGCGCACTCAGACGGAGTCCCTCGCCGCCGCCTCGGCGCTCGCGCTTCTCCTTCTCGCGGGCAGCACCGTGCTCCTGGGGCACCGTGCGGCGCGATCCAAGGCAGCGCGGTTCGTCGGCGCCGCCTCCCGGCGCCTGCTCCGGCGCGATGTCGAGCCCGTCCTCCGTCATCTGGATGCGACACTCGGCGCCGGAATGGATGCCATCCGCGCCCGCCCTCGCCTCCTCGTGCTCCCGGTGCTCCTCGTGCTCGCCGACTGGGCGACGAGCGTCCTCGCCCTGGACTTCTGCTTCAGGGCGCTCGGCGAGGCGCTCCACCCGGGCGTGCTGCTCACCGGCTTCGCTCTCGGCGTCACCCTCGGCTTCCTCTCCATGCTCCCAGGCGGCATGGGCGTTCAGGAAGGCTCCATGGTCGGCACCTACGCTCTCCTCGGTGTCGACTACGAACGCGCCGTGCTCGCGTCGATGCTGTTCCGAGTCCTCTATTACTTGCTGCCGTTCGCGGTCAGTCTGCTGCTTTACGTGCGCTTGCTGCGCGGCGAAATCAGGTCCTCCCCGATGCAGGAGATCCCCGCCCGGGAGCTATGATCTCGCCTCATCTCACGAAGGAGCCCGGCATGCCCTCGCCGCTGCCGCGACGCTTCGTCTTTGCCTGGGCCAGCATCGTTTGGGCTGCAGCCGCGCCCGTCTGGGGCTACAGCAGCGGAGCCGGGACCTGCTCGTATCCGAGCGCTGGCTGGTACCAGATGGGCGGCGGGCAAGCTGGGACGGGTGGCTTCGTCATCCGCGTCTTCGACGACACCGGTCCCGTCACCCACTATTCTCCCGGCGCGACGTACACAGTCGAGATCTCCAACACCGCTGCCTATCCGGGTTTTCTCCTGCAGTGCGTCCGCGGCGTACCCGGGACGCCGAACCTCGGTGGGGCTGGTGTCTTCACGTGGACGGACTCGGCGCTCTACCACAACGGGCCCTGTTCCACTCCGACCTCGAGCGTCACGCATGCTTTCGCTCGCGCCTATCCGCCCGAAGTTCGGCGCACATCGGACACCTTCCTGTGGACGGCTCCGGCCATCGGCACCGGCAGCGTCACCTTCCACCTGGTCGGCGTGCGGTCGCAGTACGAGTGGTACGGACAGGAGACATTGCTCCTCTACACGCTGATGGAAGGCGGTGTGCCGGTGCGCGCGCCGAGCTGGTCCGCGATCAAGAACCTCTTCCGGTGATGGTGGCGTTTTCGTGAGCATCCGTAGGAGGGGTCAACTCAACGAGCAAGAACGAGCTTGTGTGTGCGCACGCCGTCCGGGGACTCGAGCCGGACGAAGTACACGCCGGCGGCCACCGGCCTGCCGTTTGCGTCTCGGCCGTCCCAGGTGACGCTACTCACGCCCGCGGGGGCGAGCCTTTGTAGCAGACGTGCCACTTCGCTCCCCGTGACGTCGTGCAGGCTCAAGCGCACAGGAATCGGATCAGCCAACTCGAAGCGAATCGCGGACATCGAGCACGTGCAGAAAGGGCCCGGCGGCGACGCACAGCAAGTCCCCGGCAACGGCAAGACCCGTAGCCCAACCCACAACCATCGCGCGAGGTTCAGCCGGGGTCGAGACGGTTCCCACGATGGCAGGCGCGGAAGGGTCGCGGATATCGACGACACGGAGTGAACCGTCACCGGTGAGGTAGGCCGTGGTGTCCTCGACGGCAACGGCCCGGGCAAATCCTGGCAATGAACCAACGAGAACTGGTTTGACAGGGTTCCGGATGTCCAGGACGCGCAGACCAGCGACGGTCGCCAAGTAAGCGAACTCGCCTTGGATCGCCACAGACACGGCGTTTGCCCCAGGCGTGTCCACGGATCCGACGGGTTCCGGGTGCTGGGAATAGTCCGCGCAGCTCTGGGCGAGGACGGGCGCCTCCCTCGCGGCGCCGAGCCACAAGAGCACCGAGACCCAGCATCGGCTCACGATAGCAGCCTCTCCAAGGGACCCCCGGTCGAAAAATACGAGTTCCGTGCAACCAGTCAAGCAACCGAGAGGGTCGTCTGTCTCGAGTCGACGGGGCCGACAGTCATTGCGGCGGATCGGAATCACGGCGATCACCCGTGATGAGCCGGGCGCCGCGGTCGAAGGTGAAGTAGGCCCAGATCCACTCCACCATCACGATGAGGCGCTTGTCGAAGCCGATGAGGAGCGCGATGTGGAGGAAGGCCCAGAAGAGCCAGGCGAAGTAGCCAGCGAAGCGTATGCTTCCCAGCTGCACCACCGCATGGGCACGGCCGATCGTCGCTAACATCCCGAGATCCTTGTAGGTGAGCGGCTCGCGCGCTTCGTTCCTCAGGCTGTGGACGATGTTGCGCGCTACGAGCCGGCCCGCCTGGATGGCACCCTGGGCGACGCCGGGCACTTCGACGCCTGCTGCGTCCACCAGGCGCGCCATGTCGCCGAGGACGTAGACCTCGGGATGGCCGGGGACGGTGCAGTCCTTCTCGACGAGAACGCGGCCGGCGCGATCGAGAGGGACTCCGAGGGTGGCGCCGAGGGGCACGGCGCGGACGCCGGCAGCCCAAATGATGTTTCCCGCCCGGATGCTCTTCTCGCCCAAGCGCACCACGCCGTCTTCGATGTCGGTGACCGGCGTGCCAGCGAGAACCTCGACGCCGATCTTGCGGAGCGAACGCGCGGCGCGAGTGGAAAGGGAGGGAGCGAAAGTGTTCAGCACCTGCGGCCCGGCTTCGACGAGGAGGACGCGCGCGGTTTCCGGATGGATGCGGCGGAAGTCTTTCTGCAGCGTCTGCCGGGCGATTTCCGCCAGCGCGCCTGCCATCTCCACGCCCGTCGGGCCGCCGCCGATGACGACGAAGGTCATGAGCGCTTCGCGCTCGGCCTCGTCGTCGGTGCGCTCGGCGCGCTCGTAGGCCAGGAGAACGCGACGGCGGATCTCGAGGGCATCCTCGAGCGTCTTCAACCCCAGGGCATGCCGGGCCCAGGCGTCGTGGCCGAACCAGGAATGCGTGGCGCCGCAGGCGAGAACGAGAAAATCGTAGGCAAGCTCACCATCCTCCAGACGCAGGGTGCGGCGTTGCAGATCAACGCCGCTCGCCTGCGCCAGGAGCACCGTCGCGTTCTTCTGCCGGCGGAGAATGCGCCGCAGCGGTTCGGCGATGTCGGCGGGCGAGAGGCCGGCCGTCGCCACCTGATAGAGCAAGGGCTGGAACAGGTGATGGTTCCTGCGGTCCACGAGGATCAGGTCGACCGGGGCGCGCCGCAGCTTGCGGGCGGCGGTGAGACCGCCGAAGCCGCCGCCGACGATGACGACCCTCGGGCGGGAAGTCTCGCGCTTCGCGGCGAGCGGCTGCGCCTGCTGAGAGGGCTTCGGGTCCACGGCGGGAAGATACGTCCCGGGACAGCGGGAAGATATGGCCCGAGGCAGCGGTGAGGGGGCGGCCCGGTGGCAGCGCCAGCGGTGCGCTGGCTCTCCCGATTGGTGCTCTTCGGGTGTAACATACTCGTCCGCATGCAACAGACCGGAACCGGGGCCGGCCGCACGGCTTGACCCCAGGGGAGCCCCACAGGAGGGTCTTGGTGATGAAGAAAGCACGCTTGTTCTTCCTTCTCGGCGCCTGCCTCGTCGCCATGGCCTTGCCGGCGCTCGCCGCAAAACCCGTCGAGACCCGCAAGGTCGACCAGGTCGACGATTTCTTCGGCACCAGCGTCGCCGACCCGTACCGCTGGCTCGAGAACGTGGACGACCCGGAAGTGCAGCAGTGGGGGGAGTCACAGAATCAGGTGACCCGGACCTATCTCGACGGCTTGCCCGCCCGGGAGGCCATGGTGCGCCGCTTGACCGAGCTGCAGGACTACCCGCGCTATGGCCTGCCGACAAAGGAAGGCAACTGGGTCTTCGCCTCCAAGAACGACGGCTTGCAGAACCAATCGGTGCTCTACAAGCGGAAGGGCCTGGACGGGAAGCTCGAAGTCCTCCTCGATCCCAACGCGCTGAGCGCCGACGGCACCATCTCCCTCGGCGCCTCGGAGACCAGCGATGACGGCGCCCTTCTGGCGTACGGCCTCAGTCAGAGCGGCAGCGACTGGCAGGTGCTCCACGTCCGCGACGTGGCCTCGGGGAAGGATCGCGCCGACAAGCTGGAGCGCGTGCGCTTTACCGAGATCGCCTGGGCCGGAGACAAGAGCGGCTTCTTCTACTGTCGCTATCCCGAGAAGGAAGAACACTTCCAGAAGGTCTACTTCCATGTCCTGGGGCAGGCGCAGAGCAAGGACCGCCTGGTCTACGAACGGCCGGAAGACGGGGATCTCGGCTTCAGCCCCGACGTGAGCCACGGTGGCCGCTGGCTCGTGGTGCAGGTGTGGAAGGGGAGCGCTGGCAAGGACGAGATCTTCGTCCAGGATCTGCAGGCCAAGTCGTCTTCGCTCGCGCCGCTCTTCGCCGGCTTCACTGCCGAGTTCGAGTTCATCGAAGCGAGCGGCAGCAAGCTCTTCTTCGAGACCGACCTGGGAGCGCCGCGGCGGCGCATCGTGGTGGTGGACATGGAAGCACCGAGCCGCGAGCCGAAGACGGTGGTCCCGGAGCACGTGAGCGACGTCATCAGCACCTCCCGCTTGGTGCAGCGGCAGCTCGTGGTGTCGAGCATGCACAATGCTTACCACCGCTTGCGCATCTACGGCCTGGACGGCGCCTTGCAGCAGGAAGTGGAGATGCCGACTCTCGGCGCCGTCACCGGGGTGAGCGGCAGGCCCGAGGACCCGGACTGCTTCGTCGGCTTTAGCTCCTTCCTCTTCCCGACGCAGAACTATCGCCTGGATCTCGCGACGGGCAAGCTCTCCCTCTATCAGAAGGCGGAGATGCGCTTCGACCCGGCGCCGTTCGTGACCCGGCAGGTGTTCTACGAGTCGAAGGACGGCACCAAGGTCCCGATGTTCCTGGTGCACAAGCGCGGCCTGATGCTGGACGGCAACAACCCCGTCTGGCTCACCGGCTACGGTGGCTTCAACATCAGCCGTACGCCGAACTTCTCCACCTCGCGCCTCTTCTGGCTGGAGCAGGGCGGCGTCTTCGCCCTGCCGAACCTGCGCGGCGGCGGCGAGTTCGGTGAGGAGTGGCACAAGGCTGGCATGCTGGAGAAGAAGCAGAACGTCTTCGACGATTTCATCGCCGCCGCCGAGTGGCTGGTGGCCAACGACTACACGCGCACGTCGCGCCTCGCCATCGAGGGTGGCAGCAACGGCGGTCTCCTCACCGCGGCTTGCGCCCTGCAGCGGCCGGATCTCTACGGCGCCGTCATCTCCCGCGTGCCCGTGACCGACATGCTGCGCTATCAGCTGTGGACGATCGGCTCCTACTGGGTGCCGGAATACGGCGATCCGAAGAATGCGGAGCACTTCCGCTTCCTCTATGCCTATTCGCCGGTGCACAACGTGCGGCCGGGAACGAAGTTCCCTCCCATGCTGATCACCACGGCGGACACGGACACGCGGGTGTACCCGGCGCACGCCAAGAAATTCGCCGCCGCGGTGCAAGCCTGCAACGTCTCGGACCATCCGATCCTGCTCCGGGTGGAGACCAAGGCGGGGCATGGCGGAGGCAAGCCGACCGCGAAGCAGATCGAGGAGAACGCCGACCTCTATGGCTTCGCCATGGACCGGCTGCACATGACGCTCGCGACGCCGGCCGCGGCGGCGCCCTGATCAGCGGCCGAGGCGCTCGAGGAGGGCCGGCAGATCGGACCAGCGGTGCACCACGTGGGCGCCGGAGGGCGCGCCGCCGTCTCGGGTTGTATCCAGATGGATGGCGTGCATGCCGGCGCCGAGCGCCCCTTGCACGTCCGAGCGCAGGCTGTCGCCGACGTGCGCGGCCTGCGCCGCCGGGACACCGGCGAGGCCGAGAGCCGCGTGGAACAGGCGCACATCGGGCTTCTGGTAGCCGCAGCGGAACGAGAGGCAGACGACGTCGAAGGTCGCTTCGAGGCCGAAGGCGGCGAGCACGTCGAACAGCCGCGAATCGATGTCCGAGATGATGCCGAGACGTAGACCCCGGGTGCGGAAGAGCCGCAGGGCCTCGGCGACTCCCGGCAGGAGCACCCAGGCATCGCGGTGGCGGAAGGCTTCGAAGACCTCGGCGAAGAAAGCCTCGAAATCAGGAAAGGGTCCGAAAGGCGCGAGCGAGCGGCGCGCCACCTCGTGCCACCAGCCGCGCTCGCGGGCTTGGATCTCCGCCTCGGCGAGACCTGGGGCGACAGGCTGCGGGATCCCGGCGATGGCCTCCTGGAAGCTGCGTTCCACCAACCCGGGCTCGACCTGCAAGCCGTGCCGAGCCGCGCAGCGAGCGTAGATCTCACCCACCGAACCGCGAACGTCGAGCAAGGTGTGGGTCACGTCGAAGAAGACGTGGGTCAGGCGCCGGTCCATACCTCGGGATCATAGCGAACTGATCGAGCAGCGGACGGTGGTTTCGCCCGGAGCGCTCTGGACCTGCAGTTGACCGCCGAGGAGCTCGGCGCGGTAGCGCATGAGGCGGAGCCCCAGGCCCTCGGTGTTCCCGTCGGGGTCGAAGCCGACGCCGTCGTCCTGGATGGCGAGGGTGAGACCGGAGTAGACGGCGGCGAGGTTGATCGCGATCCGCGCTGCTTTGCCATGGCGCACGGCGTTGCTCGTGGCTTCCTGCGCGATGCGGTACAGATGCATCGTGACGTGGCGGCCGCAGTGATGGTCGAAGTGATCACCGGTGAAGACACAGGCGACGTTGAAGCGCCTCTCCGTGTCGGCGGCGAGATCCTGCAGCGCGCTCGGCAACCCCTCGCCGAGCACGACCGCCTCCGGTAGCCCCCGGGCAAGACTGCGCGTCTTGGTCATGGCGAGATCGAGGAGAGAGAGAATCTCTCCCATGGCCCCGGCCTCGGCAAGGGCGAGGGCGGCGAGCTTCTTCTCCAGCGTCTTGGCCAGGAAAGAGACGCCGGTAAGGAGCTGGCCCAGGTCGTCGTGCAGGTCCTGCCCGAGCCGGAGCTGCTCGCGGTGGCTCACCTCCAGGAGCTCGAGCTCGAGCCGGCGGCGCTCGAGCTCCATCACCTTGTGCTCGGTGATGTCCCGCGCCGTGCCGTGCATCGCCACCGCTCTGCCGTCCCGCTGCACGACTTCTCCCAGGCAGTGGAGCCAGCGCGCCGAGCCGTCGGGCCGGACGATGCGGTCCTCGAAGCCGAATGCTTCGCCGGTATGACGGGCCCGATCGATGGCGGAGGCGACGAGATCGCGGTCCTCCGGGTGCACGCGGGAGAGGTAGGCGTCGTAGCTCAAGGCGAGAGATCCGGGCTCGAGACCGTAGATGCGGTAGAGCTCGTCGGACCACTGCACGCGGTCGCTGTCGATGTCCCAGGCCCAGGACCCGAGGTGTGCCAGAGCCTGCGCCTTGGTCAGGTTGTGTTCGGTCGCGCTCAGCTGGGCTTGCGCGCGGGCGCGCAAGGCCTCGCCGACGCGCCGGCGCTCGGAGACGACGGCGGCGAGCGCGAGCGCCATGACCATCACGGTGCCGAGGAAGGCCTGCAGGATGAAGAGAGAGGTGTTCTGCGCCTGCCGGACGAAGGGCCCGTAGCCTCGCACCGTGCCGCTCACCGCAATGGCGGTGAGAGCGAGGCCGAGGAGGGCAGCGCCGCGTTGCTCGAAGCGGAACGCGGCCCACACCAAGAAGGGGATGCAGAGGAAAGCGAGGGGCGCGGTGCGCCCTGCTCCCGGAACGAGGCCCCAGAAAACGAGAAAGGCGATGAGAAGGGCGAGACACGAGAGCGCGGCGGCCCGGAGCGACACTCCCGCGCCGAGACGCGGGCGCCAACCCCGGAAAACGAGGAACGGCGGTCCCACCACGAGGGCGCCGACCGCATCGCCGAGCCACCAGGTCGAAGCGATGGGCGCGAAGCTCGACCAGGCAGCCAGCCCGCCCAGGCAGAGGCTGGTAACGCCGATGCTGGCGCTCAGCAAGGGGCTGACGAGAGCCCCGAGACCGACGTAGCGGAAGAAGTCACGCGGCCGTTCGAGGGCGCGCGCGCCTCGAGCGTAGCGACCGACGAGGAGCGCTCCCACCACGGCTTCGAGCGTGTTGCCAGCGGCGATCCCCAGCGACGTGGGCCAGTTCCCCGAGGTGAGCAGGTTCGCCGCGAGTGCGCCCAGGGTGATGCCCGGCCACAGGCGCAGACCGCGGAGGAGGAGCGCCGCGAGGGCGATGCCCGTCGGCGGCCACACCGGGCTGGCACTGCGGTGCAGGAAAGCGAGGCTCAGCCCGAGCCGCGCGGTCAGGAGGTAGACGAGCGCAAGGGCGACGATCCAGCCGCCGTCATGGAGCCAAGCACGTCGATGCATGTCGCCAGAGAATGCGAGAGGGGGGCACGCGACGACTCCAGGAGTCGCCGTACAGAGGAGCCCCCCGATCGGGTGCAGAGTCACGCCAGGTGGGAATGCACGTTCGAACGAAGTGCCGGGCCGAGCCCGGCCTGTGTGCGGATCGCTGGTGGAATCCCCCCTCTCGCACGATCCGCGCCGCGGCGGGGGATGCCGAGGGCTTGCGCGGGCCACGTACCATGGAAGGCCTCCCGGCGTCGCTGGGCTCTTTTAACTGCTGTTTCGCCCCGGATGCAACCCATTCTCTCCGGTCTTCACCCTCCCTTAACAGCGGGGAACTTCCGGGTGGAGACGCCAGGGAGGCCCTGGAATAGGCATCAGGTAAACCCCTAGGCGAGTGACCCGGAGAACCCCTAACGAGGGCTGTTTTCGCGTGCAAGTTCCTGGCTCACAAGTGTTATGCTCTGGGAACTCCGCCACGCGACGACACCTAGGGGGGCTTGGCATTGGCCACCGGTCTCGCATGAATGCGAGTCGGGAAGGTCGAGATGTTCTGGTCACGAGGCGCCGGAGCGGAGGACAAGGTGACTGCCAAGCGGGAAACGCAGGACGACGTCGTGCAGCTCGTACCAACGATGAACTTGGACCTGCTACGTCTCCTGCACGACGTGACCCTCGCTGCCAGTGCGGCGGACTCCAACGAGGCCCTGCTGCGAGCGGTGGTGGAGCGCCTCTGCGCCTACACCGGCTGGCCCGTAGGCCACGCCTGGCGTCTGGACGGGACGACGCGCGATCTGATCCCGTTGGATGTTTGGCAACTCACCGATCCGTCGCGCTGTAGCGCTTTCGTCGCCGCGACCATGGGCACCCGCGGGCGGCCCGGCCTCAGCCTCGCGGGCCGTGTGGTCTCGGAGCAGCGACCGCTCTGGTGGTCGGAGCTGCAGGAGCGGCCCGAATTCCTACGGCGAGAGGCGGCGCGCGCTTCGGGTCTACACACCGGTTTTGCCTTCCCGCTCCGCGGTGCCAACGATATCGTGGCGGTGCTCGAGTGCTTCACCCACGAAGGGATGGAAGCGGAGGAGCCGTTTCTCGAGGCGATGGCCGTCATCGGCACGCAGCTCGGACAGGTGATCGAGCGCCGTCGGGCGGAGGAGATGTTCCGGAGTCTCCTCGAATCGGCACCGGACGCGATGGTCATGGTCGGACGAGACGGGCGCATCGTCATGGTCAACGCGCAAACGGAGCGCATGTTCGGTTATTCGCGAACGGAGTTGCTCGGGCAAGCGGTGGATTTCCTGGTGCCGGAAGAGAAACGCGGGCTGCACACAGAACATCGACAGAGCTTCGAGGCCGATCCGCGCTTCCGGCCGATGGGGGCAGGGCTCAACCTCTACGCCCGCCGGCGGGACGGCAGCGAGTTCCCCGCCGAGATCAGCTTGAGTCCCTTGCAGATGGAGAACGGCCTGGTGGTGACGGCGGCGATCCGCGATATCTCGCGGCGCAAACAGCTGGAACGCCAGCTTTCCGAGTCGGTCTGGCGCGAAGAGCAGAAGTTGGGACAGGAATTGCACGATGGTCTGGGCGGCGAGCTGACCGGATTGTCGCTCCTGGCCAAGAGCTTGGAGTCGAAGCTCGCGGCGCAGGGTTCGGCGTTGACGAGCGAGGCCGCGTTCATCACCGCCGGCGCCAAACAAGTGCTGGAGCAGGTGCGCCGGATCGCCAAGGGTCTCTTCCCCGTGGAGGTGCAGACGAACGGTCTCACCGCGGCGTTGGCGGACCTCGCGAGCGCCACCAGCCGCCTCGGCCTCCTCTGTAGCTTCGATTGCCCGAAAGCGGTGCCCATCCACGACAGCATCTTCGCCACGCACCTGTATCGCATCGCCCAGGAGGCGATCAACAACGCGCTTCGTCACGGCCAGGCGCGGCACGTGCGCCTCGCACTACGCGCCGACACGGAGCAGATCGTCTTGGAGGTCGCCGACGACGGTCGCGGCTTCCCTCCTGCGCCCGGCGCCGGTGGCCTCGGCTTGCACACCATGCGCCAACGGGCCGGTCTCATCGGTGGCAGCTTGGAAATCCATGGTGGGGACGGCGGCGGTACCGTCGTCCGTTGCAGCGTGAAGGGAGTGAGCGGTGACCGTCCGAGGACGTCTTGAACCCAACGGGCGACGCTGGAAGGTGCTCATCGTCGACGACCATCCCATCGTCCGGCGCGGAATCGCCCAGCTCATCGGTGGGGAGGAAGATTTCATCGTGCACGCCGAGGCGGCCACGGCGGCGGAAGCGATCGAGGTGCTCCGCACCAGTCGCCCGGACGTGGTGGTGGTGGACCTGACGCTGGCCGGGGGCGGGGGCGGCTTGGGTTTGATCAAGGACATGCGCCATTGGGTCGCGGACCTGCCCATCCTGGTGCTGTCGATGCACGACGAATCCCTGCACGCCGAGCGGGCGCTGCGCGCCGGCGCCATGGGGTACGTCATGAAGCACGAAGCCACCGAGCGCATCGTCGAGGCCATCCGGCAGGTGCTCCGTGGGGAGATCTACCTGAGCACCCGCATGAAGGAGCGGCTCCTGCATCGGCTGGTGGGGGAGAACGGTACGGTGCAAACCACGTCCCCCCTCGAGGTGCTGACCGATCGCGAGATGGAGGTCTTCCAGCTGGTGGGGCGGGGGCTGTCGACCCGCGAAGTGGCGGAGCAGCTCTGTCTCAGCGTCAAGACCATCGAGACCCACTTGGATCACATCAAGACCAAGCTGGGCTTGGAATCGGGGCGCGAGCTGGTGCGCTTCTCGGCGACCTGGTTCATGGAGCCGATCTGAAGGCCGTCGGCGTGGCCCACCTGCGGGCGCGCCCTCGCTGAGGTCCGCTTCAGTGCGTTCCGGCGCTCCGCTCGAGGCCCGCGACGGGGGCCGACTTCCGCGGCTTTCCTCCTCCCCCCTGACCGTGGGATCAGGTGCTTCCTGATCACATCTTGAGGATCTCTCCGAGGCGAGAAACGGCAGAACGCCCGACTCCATAGAAACTCGCGCACAGCTACGATGCTCCCCGTCAGCAGCAGTCGAGGGGGGAGAAAAGAGAGCTGTGCGAGGTCAGACCGCCTTCCCCACGCACCCCTGACCTCGCGGCTCCGCACCGCGATCCTGCGCTCTCCGCGGTGCAGCGACGAATGGGGCCGGCCGGCACAACCACTAGGTAGACTCCGGCGCCGGCCCCATTCGGGCCCCGTGAAGGATCCGCTCCCCATTCCCCATCACATCCCACCGGCTTGACGCTGCCTCCGACGGCTGCCACACTCCAGCCCGGAGCGTCGCTGCAACCCTTTGCAATCAGAGAGGCTGCACGTGGGGCCGTACCTCGAGCTGCTGCGCCGTGTGCGCCACGAAGGCATCCCCAAACAGGACCGCACTGGGGTGGGGACAACCAGTCTCTTCGGCTGGCAACTGCGCTTCGACCTGGAGCGGGGCTTCCCGGCGGTGACGACGAAGAAGCTGCACTTCCGCTCCATCATCCACGAGCTCCTCTGGTTCCTACGCGGCGAGACCAACGTGCGCGCGCTGCAGGCAGAGGGCGTACGCATCTGGGACGAGTGGGCGAGAGCGGACGGCGACCTCGGGCCGATCTACGGAGCGCAGTGGCGGTCGTGGCGGACGCTGGACGGCGGCAAGGTAGACCAGCTGGCGCAGGTCCTCTCGCGGCTGCGGACGGATCCGGATTCACGCCGGCACCTGGTGAGTGCCTGGAACGTCGGTGATCTCGAGCGCATGGCGCTGCCGCCCTGTCACGTGCTCTTCCAGTTCTACGTCGCCGATGGGCGCCTCTCCTGCCAGCTCTACCAGCGCAGCGCCGACGTCTTCCTCGGCCTCCCCTTCAACATCGCTTCCTATGCGTTGCTCACCTCCATGGTGGCCCAGGTGACCGGCTACCGCCCGGGGGAGTTCATCCACACCCTGGGCGACGTGCACCTGTACAAGAGCCACGTGGAGCAGGCAGACCTGCAGCTGTCGCGGACCCCTTTCCCGGCCCCGAAGCTGTGGCTCAACCCGGCGGTGCGGGAGATCGACGCTTTCCGCTTCGAAGACATCGAGATCCGCGACTACCACTGCCACGAGGCGATCAAAGCCCCCATCGCGGTGTGAAGCATGCGCCTCGCCCTCATCGTCGCCATGACGCCGGACCGGGTCATCGGCCGCGACGGCACCTTGCCTTGGCGGCTGCCGGCGGACTTGCGCCGCTTCAAGCGTCTCACGCTCGGGCACGCGGTGATCATGGGGCGGCGCACTTTCGCCTCCATCGGCAAGCCCCTCGTCGGGCGCGACAACATCGTCCTCACCCGGCAGCGCGATTTCGCCGCTCCGGGTTGCCGGGTGGCGCACAGCGCCGAGGAGGCGCTGGAGCTGGCGCGGACTGCCGCGGCCATCTTCGTCATCGGCGGCGCCGAGGTGTACGCGGCGTTCCTGCCCCAGGCCGAGCGCATCTACCTCACCCTCGTGCAGGCGCCATTGCCCGGGGATACCCACTTCCCGGCGCTCGTCCCGGAGGAATGGCGTGAGGTGGAGCGCAGCGAACAGCCGGCGGATGCCGAGAATCCCCACGCTTGCACCTTCCTCGTTCTGGAGCGGCAGGCGCCTGGAAGTTGACAGTGGACGTTGTCAGGTCGTAGCTTGGGAGCATGGAAACGGTGGCGCCCTTTCGGATTGCCGAGGCCTCGAGACGGGCGGGCCTGCACCCGCGCACCCTCATGCTCTACGAGCGCCTGGGCCTGCTCGTACCCCAGCGGCGCGGCCAGCAGCGGCGCTACACCGAGGACGACCTGCGCTGGTTGGGGTGCATCCGGGAGATCAATCACGAGGGCGGCGTCAGCCTGGCGGGGATTCGGGCCTTCATGAACTACCTGCCCTGTTGGGCCCTGCGGGGTTGCGCCCGGCGCACGCGGCTCGACGTGAGCCCGGGCAAGTTCGACTGCGCCCGGGCTGCCGCGGCGGTGGAGCGCTTGTTCGACGGCCAGGCCCCGGAAGCATGCAAGGACTGCGGCCACTACCAGCCGGTCGAGGCCCCGGGAGCGCGACGGCTGGCGGTCGAGGGTCACTGAAGAGCAAGGGACGCGAAGGAGACGGAGAACCATGATCACCCTCACGGAACGAGCGGTCGGCCGCATCAAGAACATCCTGCAGAGCGAGCCCGAGGCGCAGGGGAAAGCGCTGCGGCTCTTCGTGCAGGGCGGCGGCTGCGCCGGCTTCCAGTACACCTTCGGCTTCGACGACAAACACGATGAGGATGCGGTGGTGGCGCAGGACGACGTCGAGGTCATCATCGATCCGATGAGCGCGGTGTATCTCGCGGGCCTGCAGGTCGACTACACCGAGAGCCTCACCGGCGCGGGCTTCCGCTTCTCCAACCCCAACGCCACGGGCAGCTGCGGCTGCGGCAAGTCTTTCTCCGTGTGACGCCGCCCCGGCGACGTTGACCCGTCGCCGGGCTCGGGCACACTGGGCGCCCTATGCCTGAGGATCCCCGCTATCACATCCGCGTGCAGCCCGGCGAGGTCGGGGGCTACGTGCTCCTGCCCGGCGACCGGGAGCGCGTGGACCGCATCGCCCGCCACCTGAAAGAGCCGCGCCGGGTGGCGGAGAACCGCGAGTACCGCACGGTGACCGGGACGCTGGATGGCACGCCGGTGTCGGTGATGTCGTCCGGCATGGGCGGCCCTGCGGTCGCCATCGCGGTGGAAGAGCTGCGCAGCGCCGGCGTCCACACCATCCTCCGCGTCGGCACCACCGGCGCCGTCGGTCCTGGGCCGCGGCGCGGCGACGCCATCATCGCCACCGCCGCGCTACGCAGCGAAGGTGCTTCGCACGCCTACATCGAAGCCGGATATCCCGCCGTCGCCGATTTCGACGTCGTCCAGGCCTTGCGCCAAGCGGCGGCGGCGAGCGGCCAGCGCACCCATCTCGGCTTGGTCGAATCTTCCGACGCCTACTATGCCGGGCGCTGGAAGGGCGAAGCGGCGGCGGAGCGGGGCGCGCTGCTGCAACGTGCCGGCGTGCTCTCGGTGGAGATGGAAGCGGCGACGCTCTTCGTCGTCGGGCGCCTGTGCGGCATCCGCACCGGCTGCATCCTCGCTCTCCGCGAGGAGTACGGCGCCCAAGGCGAGAGGCTGCAAGGAGGCCCGGAGTTCGAGGCCGGCCTCGACCGGGTCATCCAGATCGCGGTGGACGCCGTGCGCCGGCTCATCGAAGCTCAGAGAGAATCGTAATTCCCCGGTAACCCGCCCTTGATGTCGATGACGACAGCGGCGGTATCGAGCGCCAGGTCCCGGAACTCGTGGTGCGGCGCGGCGACGACCACGCCCTGCACGGCCCGGGCGGCGAGGCGCGCCTTGGCTTCCGCCAGGCTCACCGGCTCGACTCCGAAGCGCTGGCGGATGCGCGCGTCGGCGAGCCAGGGATCGCAGCCGAGAACCTTGTAGCCGTAGGTCTCGAGCTCGCGGATGAGATGCCGGGCGCGGCTGTTGCGATCGTCGGAGCAGTTCTCCTTGAAGGTGAGGCCGAGGACGAGAACGGTGGCATGAGCGGAAGCCACGCCCTTCTTGTTCAGCTCGCGCACCAAGCGTGCCACCACGTAACGGTGCATGTTGTCGTTCAGACGCCGGCCGGCGAGGATGATTTCCGGGTGGTAGCCGAGCTCTTGCGCCTTGTGCGTCAAGTAGTAGGGATCGACGCCGATGCAGTGCCCGCCCACGAGACCCGGCGTGTACTTGTGGAAGTTCCACTTGGTGCCGGCGGCCTCGACGACGTCGCGGGTGCGGATGCCCATGCGCTCGAAGATCATGGCGAGCTCGTTGACCAGGGCGATGTTCAGGTCGCGCTGCACGTTCTCGATGACCTTCGCCGCTTCGGCGGTGCGGATGTTCGGCGCCCGGTGCACGCCGGCGCGGACGATACCGGAGTAGAGGGCGGCGACGCGCTCCGTGGTCGGCCCGTCGCAGCCGGAGACGATTTTGACGATGTTCGGGATGGTGTGATCCCGGTCGCCCGGGTTGACCCGCTCCGGGCTGTAGCCGATGGCGAAGTCCCCCGGGCAGCGCCGCCCGGACTCCCGCTCCAGGATGCGCAGGCAGATGTCCTCGGTGACGCCGGGGTAGACGGTGGATTCGTAGATCACCGTGCTGCCCGGGCCGAGATGCTTCCCCACCATGCTGCTCGCTTCGCAGACGAGCGTCAGGTCGGGATTGTTGTGCGCGTCGATGGGCGTGGGCACGCAGACGATGACGAACTCCGCTTCCCGGATCTGCGCCGGGTCGGAGGTGTAGACAATGGAAACGGACTGCAAGGTGGCGGGTTCCACCTCGCGCATGCGGTCGTGGCCGCGCTGCAGCTCGTCGATCTTCGCCTTGTCGATGTCCAGGCCGATGACGCGGTGCAACCGGGCGAACTCGACGGCGAGCGGCAGGCCCACGTAGCCGAGCCCGACGACGCAGACGGTGCGGCCCTGCAGGGATTCCATCGGCGCTTCCTCCTGTTCCCACCGCGGCCGCAGAGGTTCGAGCGCGGGCGCGCCGGCGGAAGGCATGAAACCGGGCCATTATAGCCAGGTTGGGCGGCGGCTCTAGGGCTTTCTCCGCCAGAGCCAGAAGAGGAGAGAGAGCCCGAGGCTCACCAGGAGCGAGGTGGCGAGGGGGAGGAAGAAGGTGAAGTGGTCGCGCTTGATGACGATGTCGCCGGGGAGACGCCCGAGCCGGAACGGCAGCTTGGAGCCGAGGGAGAGCAGGACGCCGAGCGCCGCGAGGAGGAGGCCCACGACGAGGAGCAGCCTGCCGATTTCCCGCTGTGGGTCCATGCTCACCGCGCGCCTCCGTCCCAATGACTCGCCGGCTGGATGATAGCGAAGACGAAGCCCCGGGAGTTCGCACCCCCGGGGCTTCGAGTGTCGGCGCGGGCGCCGCCGTAGCGGCGTCCCGGCGCTCAGGCTAACGCAGGACGGTGAGGCGGACCTTGAGGTCCTTGGCACCTGCCTGGGTGTGGACGAAGTAGACGCCGGAGCTCACCCGCACACCGGCGCGGTTGGTGGCGTCCCAGTCGACGACGTGACGCCCTGCCGGGTACGGCCGCGAGGTGACGAGGTCGCGCACCAGCGCGCCGCGCACGTCGTAGATCCGCACCGAGACGGGGCCGTCCTGCGGCAGCGCCAGCTCCAGGCTGGCCTTGCCGTTTGTCACCGGGTTCGCACCGATGGGACGCACGGAGTACTCCGTGGGCAGCGCCAGCGGCCCGGTGTCCGTCGGCGTGTCGGTGATGGTGAACTGCGGCGAGATCCACGAGCCCATGACGCCCTTGTCGTCCATGGCGACGAGCTCGAGCAAGCCGGCCGTGGTCAGTTCGTCGGGAACCACCCAGTCGTACTGGAGCGAGTGCACATTGCCCGCCACGAGGCTCCAGCTCTCGCCGGCGTCGCTGGAGAACCAGAGCTCGTAGTAGTCGGGGGTGTAGCCCTCGGGGGCCTCCCAGTCGAGCTGCACGACCGCCGCCACACGGTAGGTCGGCGTCAGGTCCTTCGTCCCTTCGCCACCTCCCGCCACGGTGGTGACCCGCGGCTTGAGAACGCGGATTTCGTCGATGGCGGCGAACCAGGTGATGTCCGCCATCTCGCCGATGACCTCCACCGGAACGGCGTTCCCCGTGGGCAGGAGCGACGACAGCTGCAGGCGATCGAACTTGTACTGCACCTCCAGCAGGCCGTCATTGTCCGGGTCGCCATACGACGACGCCGAGTTCGGCGCCACGGGCACGGTCCGCTGCAGCAGCACCGACGGTCTCAGGATGGTGTGCGGGTCGTAGCTGCCGCCCGGCTCGATCCATCCCGACACCCAGGTGCCGTTGGAGCTGCGGTTCAGGCTGCCCGGATCGAGATCGAACGCCACCTGCACGACCCCGACGTGCATCGAGGCGGGAACCTCGAGGGTCGGGTTCGTGAGGTCGTTGCTCGCGATCCGGACGCCGCCGGAGTAGTCGCCGTCCGCCAGACCGGTGGCGTTGAAGGTCACCGCCAGGTCGGCATGACCGCCGACGGGCACGGTGCCGCTCGTGGGTGCCACGGTCAACCAGCCCGGGGCGTTGGAGAAGCGGATCCGCAGGTTGTTCTTCACGTAAGCAGCGTTGAAGACGACCTGCAAGCCGATGTCCTTGGTCCCGTTCTGGATGCCGATGGTCGCCTCGTTGAGGCGGGTGCCCTGCATGTTCAGGTACTGGAAGTCGATCGTCCCGCTCGGGTAGATCAGGATCTGGAACGTGTACGGCCCGCCGGAGGTGAGGCGCGGTACGTTCACGTACGAGATGATGAACTTCTGTCCATCGTAGTGATAGTAGACATCGCCCGCGGCGCTGAAGGTGAGATCGTCCCAGAAGGCCGCGAGCGCGTTCTCTGGCACGCTGCTCCCCGCATTGGGGAGCGTCGTGTTGCTGAACGTGGTCACCGTGCTGGTGAACGAGATCCAGCCGTTCGTGCACGCACGGAAGGAGTTGAAGGTGTTCCCGTAGAAGGTGACCGGGAAGGGCAGCGGGAACGGACCTTGGTTCTGGTCGTCGCCGGTGAACGGGATCTGCGTGCCGACGCCGGTGATGTCCACCCAGTCGAAGGGTGGGCACTGCGTCGGATCGTCGCTGTCCGCCCAGCGATAACCAGCGGCGTCGGGTCCGCCGGAAGCCTCCGGCGCCACGCCGGGCAGGCCCGGCTGGTCCTTTCCGGTCTCGGCGGAGGGCGTCATGTCCAGCGCCGCCGGGAGCAGGCTCAAGGCCTGGGCGTTCCAGTTCAGGTCGCTGCCGCCGGTGTTGTAGAGGCGCAGCGTCTTGGTCTTCTGGATCGCCGTGGGCCCGAGTGTCGTGGCCGTCGCCGCGTGCAGGCTGGTCGGATCGACCGAGGCCTCGGGCGGAATGATCCCGATGCCGGTGAGCGGCACGTGGAGCTGGGCCTCGTCGGGGTCGTTCGAGGCGAGCACCAGTTCGCCGCTGCAGGGGTTGCACTCCCCGGTCGGTGCGAAGCGCACCGTGAGGTTCGCCACCCCGTGGTTGCCGAGCACCAGCGGGAAGGTGGCGCCCACCAGGCCGTACACCGGGTTGGTGAACGAGGCGCCGCTCACGGTGAGCACGTCGCTGCCCTCGTTGCGCACCTGCAGCACCAAATCGCGGTACTGGCTCACGTACAGCCAGCTGAAGTCGAGGCTCGCCGGCACGACGCCGATGTCCGTGGTGCCGGTGGCCGTCAACACGGCCGGCACGTTGACGACGCCTTCATCCGGATCGTTGCTGGTGATGCGCACCGAGCCGTTGTAGACGCCGCCGAAGAGACCGGCCGAGCTCAGCGCCACCTGGAGATCCAGGCTGCCGCCGGCCGGCACTGTGCCCGAGGATGGACTCACGACCATCCAGTCGGGGATGGTGCGGAGCTCGATGGCCAGGTTGTTGTGCACGTAATTGGCGTTGTGCACCACGGTGAGGCCGTCGTTCCGCGCCCCGTTCTGGATGCCGATGGTGGCCTCGTTGAGCCGGGTGCCCTGCATTTCCAAGTACTGGTACACGATGCGCCCGGAGGGATACAGGATCACCTCGAAGGTGTAGGGACCGCCCGAGCCGAGCCGCGGCACCCCGACGTACGCCAGGATGAAACGGGTGCCGTCGCGGTAGCTGTAGGCCCTGCCCGAGGAGAGAGTGAGGTCGTCCCAGAACGCCGCCAGCATGTTCTCCGGCGCCCCGCTGTTGGGGAGCGGGTCGTTGGTGAAGTCGGTGGTGGTGTTGGTGAAGGACAACCAGCCGTTGCTGCAGACGTTCACGCTGTTGAACGTGCCGCCGTAGTACGGGAAGTCGAAGCCGAGCAGGATGCCCGTCTGCGTCTCGTCGTCGCTCGCCAGAACAAGCGGCGTGCCGATCCCTGAGATGTCCACCCAGTCGAAGATCGGCCCGCTGGGTTCGTCACTGTCCCTCCAGGTGTAGCCGAACAAGTCGGGTCCACCGGAGCCCAGGATGCCCTGGCGCGGGTCGACGTCGCCCTTGCCGAGCGGCAGGTCCTCGTAGACGGTCACCTCGCTCGCGGTGAGGAGGGTGCCGGCCACGAAGTTGAGCTCGCTGCCACCAGTGTTCGACACCGTCAAGGTCCGACTGTCGCTCCCGGGGATCGGCAGCGTTGCCGCCAGCGACGTCGGCGCCACGCCCACGTCCGGCGGGATCAGACCGTTCCCTGCCAGGGGAACGACGGTGTTCGGCGAGTCCGGGTCGTCGCTCGCGATGGTCAGTGTCGCCGGCACCGCTCCCGGGCCGGGCGGGCTGAAGCTCACGAAGACGACGGCACTGCCGAGCGGCGGGATGGTGAAGGCCGTCTGGTCGACACCGTAAGCCGGATGGCTGGGGACGATGTTGGTGACGGTGAGGTCGTCGGTGCCGACGTTCAACACCGTCAGCTGGCGGAGCGCCGGGAAGCCGACGAAGATGTCGCCGAAATCGATGGAGGTCGGCGTCGTGGCCAAGTCCGGCACACCCGTCACGTGCAGCGTGGCCGGTACGTCCCGTTGCGGCAGGATCGGATCGTTGCCGGAGAGTCGCACGGCGCCGTGGTAGTCGCCGCCGAAGAGTCCGGCGGCGTTGAAACCGACGGTGAGATCCACGAAACCGCCAGGGGGCACGCTGCCCGACGGGGGAGTCACGGTCAGGAAGCGAGCCGGCGGCCGGAAGCGGATCGCCAGGCCGTCATGGATGTACGCCGCGTTGTTGAAGACCACCTGCAAGCCGTCGGTCTTGGCTGCGTTCTGCATCCCGATCGTGTGGCTGTTCCGCGTCGTCGCCGTGATCGAGAGGTACTGGTACACGATCTGACCGGTCGGATAGAGGATGATCTCGAAGGTGTTGGGGTGCGTCGAGTCGCCGAAACGCGGCACTTCCTGGTACTGGATGATCAGGCGGGTGCCGTCGTTGTAGTAGTAAGCCCGGCGCACGGTGAGGAAGTTCATGTCGTCCCAGAACACCGCCAAGAGGTTCTCGGGAACGCCGCTCCCGGTGTTCGGCAGCGTCGTGTTGCTGAGAGCCGAGAGGGTGCTGGTGAACGACACGAAGCCGTTGGTGGAGATCCGGAAATTGCTGAAGTTGGTCCCGTAGAACGGGAAGTTGAACCCGATGGGATAGGGCCCGGTGTTCACGTCATCCCCGGTCATCGGGATGTTGGTGCCCACGGCACGGATGTCCACCCAGCTGAAGGTGGGCCCGCCGGGCACGTCGCTGTCCTGGTAGGTGTAGCCGAAGACGTCGGGCCCGCCGGACTGTTCGGCCTGGGGCCCCGAGAGCACGTCTTGCATGCCCTTGTCGATGAAGACGTTGTCCGCGTCGCCCTGGACGTCCACGGTGCCCGAAGCGGCGAAGGTGAGGGCCTGGGCGGTGAAGACGTAGTTGCTGCCACCGCTGTTCGTCACCCGCAGGTTCTGCGTCGTGGCCGTGTTGGTGAGCAGGGACACGTCGAAGGACTCGGGGTTGACGCTGAAGCTCGGCGCCGGCACGGCGTCGCCGGTCACCGCCACCGTGGTGGTCGGCGAGTCCGGGTCGTTGCTGGCGATGGAGAGCGTCGCGTTCGTCGCCCGCACCGAGGTCGGATGGTAGGTGACGGTGACGAGCTGCGCTGACCGCGGCGGCAAGGTGAACGACGAGGGCGCCGTGGTGACGAAAGCATCGTCGCTCGTGATGCCGGTGATGACCAGGTCATCGGTGCCCGGATTCGAGACGGTGAGGTTCTGCGTCGGCGAAGCACCGACGAACACCGTGCCGAAGGCGAGGGACGCCGGGGTGACGCCGATGTCCGGGGCGCCGATCACGTGCAACGAGGCGGTGAGAGCGACGTCGCTCTCGTCGGGATCGTTGCTCTGCACGTGGATCGAGCCGCTGTAGTTGCCGCCCAGGAGTCCCGAGGCGTCGAAGTGCACCTGCACCAGCTGGCTCTGACCGGCGTGGATGCGGCCGCTCGTCGGGCTCACGGTCAGCCACTGCGGCACCTGAGCGAAACGCACCGCCAGGCCGTTCACCACGTAGTCGGTGTTGTACGCGGTGGTGAGGCCGATGCTCTTGGCGGCGTTCTGGATGCCGACCGTGGCACTGTTCGTCGGTGCTCCCATGGTCTGGTACTGCACCACGATCTCGCCCGTCGGATACAGGATGGCCTGGAAGGTGTAGGGGCCGCCGCTCTGGTAGTGCGGCGCGCCCACCCAGGAGACGATGAAGCGGATGCCGTCGAAGTAGGTGTAGACCCGCGGCGTCGTCCCGAAGTCCAGGTCGTCCCAGAAGGCGGCAAGCAGGTTGGCCGGCGCGCCAGAGTTCGGCAGTAGCTGGTTGTCGAAAGCGGTGCTGCCGTCGGTGAACGACAGGAAGCCGTTGGTGCAGACGCGCACCGAGTTGAAGGAGGTGCCGTAGAAGGGGAAGGACATGCCGAGCGGCAGCGCCGGCGAGATCGCGTCGTCGCCGGTGAGGGCGAGTTGCGTGCCCACGCCGGTGATGTCCACCCAGGAAAAGGCCGGGCCGCCGGGCTCGTTGCTGTCCATCCAGCGGTAGCCGGCAGCGTCCGGGCCGCCCTGGGAGTCGGTGACGGGGGCGCCGATGCGCCAGTCGTCCTCGCCCTTGGCGAGCGGCACGTAGGGGAAGATCACCGGGGTGGAAAACGCCAGCACCGGTGTCGGGATGGTGAAGTCGAGGGTCCCGGCGCCATCGTTGGTGAGCGTCAGCACCTGGGTGTCGGTGCCGCCGGTGAGCAGCTCCGCCATGAAGCTCGCCGGCGCCGCGGTGATGTCGGGGATGCCGAGAGTCGTCCCGGTGGCGACGTTCGACAGGGGCCCTGGGTTGCTGTACTCGTCGAGCGCCTTGAGGGCGAAGTAATAGGTGGTGCTGAAGTCGAGGCCGCCCACCTCGAAGGTTTCCGCCGACCCCGCGGTCTGCGGGTCCGGTCCCGTCACCGGCGTGGCCAAGCCGAAGTTGGCGTCGGTGATGGGCGAGGTGGAGTAACGGATGTCGTAGCTCGAGGCGCGGCCCGTGCCGCCGTCGTCACCCGTGGCGGTCCAGTGCAGCACCAGCGCGTTCGAGCTGGGATCGCTGGTGCTCAAGTTGGCGACCGCGCCGGGCGGGAGGGTGTCGGGGTCGGCGATGGTCATGAAGGCGTTGAGACGCCCGTTGGTGAGCACCCGTCCCTGCAGCGAGGCCTTCACGTCGACGCGATTCAGGATCAGGTCTTTCACCAGGAGATTCTGCATGCTCGGGAAGCGGCCCCAGGTCAGACCCACGACGCCGGAGACGTGCGGCGTCGCCATGGAAGTTCCCGAGAGCAAGCCGTAGCTGTTGCCCGGGAGCGTGGAGAGGATGTCGTCCCCCGGCGCCGCCAGGTCGACCGTGGTGGCGCCGTAGTTGGAGAAGGACGCCAGGTTGTCGTTGTGGTCCGAAGCGGCCACCGCAATGATGTAGGGGCTGTTGTATGCCGAGGGATAGTGCGGGCTCACGTCGGTGTTGGCGGAGGAGTTGCCCGCCGCGGCGACGAAGAGCTGGCCCGCCGCGCCGGCGGCGTTGATGGCGTCCAGGAGCGCCTGGCTGAAGCCGCCGCCGCCCCAGGAGTTGCTGGTCAAGCGCACGCCCACGGTGATGGCGTAGTTCACCCCGGCGATGGCGCCGTCCGTGGAGCCGCTGCCGCCGCTGCTCAGGAACTTGATGCCGACGATCTTGGCGTTCCAATTGACGCCGGTGACGCCGATGTTGTTGTTGCCCACCGCGGCGATGGTCCCGGAGCAGTGCGTGCCGTGGCCGTTGTCGTCGAAGGGATCGCCGTCGTTGTTGAAGAAGTCGTAGCCATGGACGTCATCGACGTAGCCGTTGTGGTCGTCGTCGATGCTGTTTCCCGGGATCTCCCCCGGGTTGGTCCAGACGTTGGCGGCGAGGTCGGGGTGGTTGTAGTCGACGCCGGTGTCGATGACGCCAATCATCGTATTGGGGTTGCCCGTGAAAACATCCCAGGCGTTGACGGCCTTGATGTCCGCGCCGGCGGTGCCGCCGGTCTGCCCGGTGTTGCGGAGGCCGTACATCTCCGGGAAACGCGGGTCGTTGGGTACGAGCTCCGCATGGATCTCGTAGTTGGGCTCGATGAACTCGACGTGCGGGTTGTTTCGATAGCGCTGGATGGCCTGGTCCACGGTCATGCCCTGAACCTTGAGATGCTCCACGCCGATACGGGAAAAGTCGTGGAGGGTCTGGGCGTGCAGGTTCGCCCGCACGAGGGCGCGCTCGCTGGCCGGAGCGGTGCGCTTGAACTTGATCAGGACTTCGTCGGGGATTTGTCGAGGTGGTGGTTGAGCAAGCGCGGAGGAAGCCAGCGTAGTCAGCGCGGCGAGGAGCCCCGCGGCGATGCGTAAGCGCGAGAAGGTCATGCGATACCTCCGATCAGTGGGCAGGCGGAGGCGGGCCGCCCACCCTGACAGGGGACGTCGATAGCGACGTTGCAACGGAGCGGAGGCGAAAGCGCACCTAGCGCGAGGTTGTGACACCTCCCGAGCGTGTGGGTCCATGTCGTAGCAGCATCGGCACTCTAGGGGAGCTGGCCGCGAGGAAGCAACATTTTCCGTTCATGAATGAAGATTCATGGTGGGCCCTCGGTGGTGGACCAGAAATCCGTTCAGCGGACGTGCGAGGTTCAGAGACTCGCGAGGTTCAGAGACTCGCGAGGTGCAGAGACTGCGCGTGGTGTAGGGACTCGTGCCGTGCTGGACTCTGCGGGGGGCCGCTGGGTGGTTCCACCCGGATCGAGGGGCCTGGCCGCACCTTTTGCGTTGCAGTAGTGTGTCCTCGGGATACAAACCGCGGGAGGAGGGTCCATGTCGATGACTGGGAGCCGACGCCTGGCGGTCGCTGTCCTCAGCGTTCTCAGTGTGGCCGCCCTGGTCCTCGGCCTCCTGGTCACTTTCGTGGCGCGCACGCTCTTCGATCCGGACGTCTTCGCCCGCCGGGTCGCTGCCAGCCTCGACGAACCCGGAGTGGCCCGGGTGGTGGCCTCCCATTTGACCGACGCACTCATATCGCAATATCGCGATCTCACTCCCTACCGTCCGATCCTGCTCGGGACGACGGAGTACGTGGTGTCCTCCAGCCCCTTCCGGGCGCTCGTGCGCCGGGCGGCACGGGAGGGTCACGCCAAGCTGGTCTCGGAGACGGGGGTGCAGATCTCCCTCACGGTCGCCGACGTCGGTGTCGTGCTCCGCAACGCTCTCGCCATGCACCCGCAGCTCATGGAGAAGGTGCCGCAGCGCGCCAGCGCCGCCATTGCCTCCCTCGGGGACCTGCCAGGCGGTAAAGCGCTGCAGGATTTGCTCAGCATCGCCCGTCGCATGCGACGCCGTGCCGTGTTGCTCCTCCTCCTCGGCCTGGGCTCGGGGGTCGCCGCAGTGGCCCTGTCGCGTCGCAAGGACGCGACGCTGTTGCGGCTGGGGCTGGGGCTGACGGTGACCGCCTACCTCCTGGCGGCGATCGCTTTTTGCGGCGGTGGCCTGGCGGCGCTCCTCATCCGCTCCGAGAGCACGGGAGGTCTCGTGCGCGGCCTCTGGGCGGCTTTCATCGGTCCCTTGACGTTGCGCGCGCTGATTCTCGGTAGCCTGGGCCTCGTCCTGGTCGCTGCGGTGACGTCGCTGCTGGAGAAAGCGGACTTGGGTGTGGCGCTTCGCTTCGTCAACCGCCTGGTCGCTGGACGGCCGCGGCACATCGCCTGGGGCGTCCTGCGCGGGCTCCTGCTCATCGCCGCGGGGCTCGCGGTCATGCTCCGCCCGCTGCAGGTGGTGCAAGTTCTCCTGGTGCCGGCCGGTTCGGTCCTCTTGTTCTTCGGAATCCAGGAACTTTTCGCGAGCGCTCTGCGCTCGATGCGGCGCTTGGAAGCGGCCCTCGGTGCGCCGGCCGAAAGGCAGGCGTCGCCTTGGCCGGGGGTCGTGGTGGTGGGGAGCCTGGTGGTGCTCCTGGCCGGAGCCGGCGCCCTGTGGCTGGTGCGCAATCAGGCGCCGGCGGCAGCGGCGGCAGCCGAGGAGGATAGCTGCAACGGAGATCCGAGACTCTGCGATCGGCACTTCGACCAGGTGACCTTCCCGACGTCGCACAACTCGATGTCGGGGGCCGACATCGCGGACTGGATGTTCCCGAACCAGGAGAAAGGTATTCGAACTCAGCTGGAGGACGGCATCCGCGGCTTCCTCATCGACGCGCACCACGGCGTTCGCGTGGGCGACAAGGTGAAGACCATGATCGAGGACGAATCGGCGGCGCAGCAGAAGTACGAGGAGGTCCTCGGCAAGCAGGGCGTGGACGCCGCCATGCGCATCCGCAACAACCTCCTGGGAGGCCAGGAAGGCGAGGAGTCGCTCTACATGTGCCACGGCTTCTGCGAACTGGGGGCGACGCGTCTTTCCGATGCCTTCGAGGAGATGCGCGACTTCCTGGTGGCCCATCCGCAGGAAGTGTTGGTGGTCGTCATCCAAGACGAGGGAGTGACACCCCAGGACATTGCGGCATGCTTCGAGACCAGCGGTCTCTTGCCCTTCGTCTTCCAAGGCAATCCGGCGCCGCCTTGGCCGACGTTGCGGGAGATGGCGGCGACGGATCAGCGCGTACTCGTGTGCATGGAGAACCAGAGCGAGGGTGTGCCGTGGATCCACCCAGCCTTCGGCACGTACCAGGAGACGCCGTACCGCTTCCTCACGCCGGACGAGTTCTCCTGCGCCCAGAACCGCGGCGGCCCCACGGCGCCGTTGTTCCAGATCAATCATTGGATCCAGACCGCGCCGGCGCCGAAGCCGAGCAACGCCGAGATCGTCAACGCCTACGACTTCCTGCTCAAGCGCGTGCGGCAATGCGAGAAAGAGCGCCGGAAGAAGGCCAATCTGGTGGCGGTGGATTTCTACCGCACCGGGGATCTGTTCCGCGTCGTGCGCACGCTCAACGGCCTCGATGAGGCTCCCAGGCCTTGACCCCGGTGGCCGTGGTCACTACTCTCGCGCGGCCTGTTCGGATGCGAATCCGGAGGAGCCTCTTGAAGACGAGCTTCGGCAAACAGTGCGCGGCGCTGGCGCTGGTCCTTCTCGCGGGCTGCGCCGGGCGTAAGGTCGACGTGATCACCAACGTCGATCCGGCCTTCGATTTTTCCAAGGCACGCACGTATCGCTGGTTGAACACGCCCGCGGCCACCATCTTTCAGAACCTCTTCACGGCGGCGAACGTGTCGGTGGACGAGCTGGACGCGCGCATCAAAGCGGCGGCCGACGCCGAGCTGGCGGAGAAGGGCTTTCAGAAGAGCGAGGAAGCCGCACTCATCCTCACCTATGGGGTCGCCGCAAGCGAGCGCATGCTGAGCAACCCGACCCCGAGCACCACCGACTGGAATCCGACGCAGGATCCGAAAAAATACGGCTCCGTCGTCCTGGCCCTGGATTTCCTCGACCCGGCCACGAACACCCGGATCTGGAGGGGCGCCGCCATGACCGACATGATGAGCGGCGAAGGGCGTGAGCGAGTCCAGGGCGTCATCGTGCAGATCCTGCAAGAGTTCCCGCCCAAGAAGTAGGACGAGCGAGAGGTCGCCCCTGCTGCCCCACTGCTGTCTCCAGCGTGCCGATGCTTCACTTTCGCCTCGTCAGTCTCCTTTCGTTTTGGTACCACACGGCGAGCTCGCCACGACCGAGGCGCCAGACGACGTCAAGGGGGGCTTTGCCTCGGCAACTGGCCAGACCACCGTGCTCGCCCTGGCGGTGATGAAAGGCGCAAAGAAGGA